>NZ_JBEXGT010000007.1:0-244790 GCF_040607475.1 Sphaerisporangium sp. NPDC005288
GTAACTGGTCATCTGATACTCGCCCTGGGTCTCTTGAATGGGGGGGTTGTGTCCGCCCGGGGCCCTGGCGGGGGCCCCGGCGGGGAAACGGCCGTGGCGTGGCGCCGCGGCGGTCGCCACGCCACTGCCGTTTCCCCGGCAAGTAAGGTCGGACACACGCATACGGGAGGAGTGTCGTGATTCGCGCGCTGGTGTTCGACGTCGGGGAGACGCTGATCGACGAGACCCGCATCTGGACGCGCTGGGCCGACCGGCTGGGGGTCTCGCGTTTCACCATGCTCGGCGTGCTCGGCGGGATGGCCGCGCTCGACCGGTCCTACAGTGAGGCGTTCGAGATCGTCCGCCCTGGTCTGGACGTCGAGGCCGAGGTGGAGGCCTGGCGTGAGGACGACCCGGACGGCCTGCGGGAGAACTTCGACGCCGGCGACCTGTACCCCGACGCGCGGCCCGGCCTCGCCCAGCTCCGCGCGGCCGGATACGAGCTGATCATCGCGGGCAACCAGCCGCCGCAGGCCTACGACGCGCTCGTCGCGATGGACCTGCCGGTCGACGCCGTCCACACCTCGGCGGGATGGGGCGTCAGCAAGCCCCACCCGGACTTCTTCGCCAAGGTGGTCGCGGTCGCCGGTCGCGAGCCCGGCGAGATCCTGTACGTGGGGGATCGGCTGGACAACGACGTGCTCCCGGCCCGCGAGGCCGGCCTGCGCACCGCCCTGTTCCGCCGCGGCCCGTGGGGCCACCTGCACGCCGACCGCCCCGAGGCGGCCGCCGCCGACCTGGTCATCGACGACCTGCCCCACCTCGCCGCCCTCCTCGCCGAGGGCCGCCTGGACGGCGCCCGCTCCTGATCACCCGCCGGGCCGCCCGCGCGGCTCCTGGCGGTGATCACAGACGATCGCCCGGCCCTTTCCCGGTCACATGAGGTGGCCGGGCCGGGTCCTGGTCACGTGAGGCGGCCGGGCCGGGTCCTGGTCACATGAGGTGGCCGGGCTCGGGCGCCGGCGCGTGGCGGGCGTCCGGCTCGCGGCGGGTCTCCGGCTCGTGGTCGGGGTCCGGCGGCAGGTCGTCGGCCGTGGTGATGATCAGCTCGTGCGGTACCAGGACGACGGCGGTGGTGCCGCCGTACGGGGAGCGGCGCAACGTGATCTTGACCTTGTGCCGCTCGGCGAGCTGGCTGACCACGAACAGGCCGAGCCGATCGCTGTCGGCCAGGTCGAACTCGGGCGGGTTGGCCAGGCGCCGGTTGAGCTCGGCGCGGTCCTCCTCGCCCATGCCGAGGCCGCGGTCCTCCACCTCGACGACGAAGCCCCGGCCGACCAGCTCCCCGCGGATGTTGACCCGGGTGCTGGGCGGGGAGAAGACCGTGGCGTTCTCGATCAGCTCCGCGAGCAGGTGGATGACGTCGGCGACGGCCGTGCCGATCAGCGAGGCGTCCGACATGGGCAGCACGGTGACCCGCGTGTAGTCCTCGACCTCCGCGACCGCGCCCCGCACGACGTCGTGCATCGGCACGGGCTTGCGCCAGGCCCGGCCCGCGGGGGCGCCGGACAGGATGATCAGGCCCTCCGCCTGACGGCGCATGCGGGTGGTCAGGTGGTCCAGCCGGAACAGGTCGGCGAGCGCGTCGGGCGCGCTGGTCTTGCGCTGCATCCCGTCGAGCTGGGTGAGCTGGCGGTGCAGCAGCGACTGGTTGCGCCGGGCCAGGTTGCGGAAGACCAGGCTGACCCCCTTGCGCAGCTCCGCCTGGCCGACGGCGGCCTCCACGGCGGTGCGGCGCACGGTGGTGAACGCCTGGGCGACGTCCTGCACCTCCATGGTGGTGCCGGTGGCCAGGATCGGCGGCGCCTCGCTCTCGACGTCGACCGGCTGGCTCTCGCGCAGCTTGGCCACGACCCTGGGGAGCCGCACGTCGGCCAGGTCGATGGCGGCGCTGCGCAGGTCGGCCAACTCCTGGGCCAGGCCGCGCCCGAACCGGGCCGACAGCACGACGGCCAGCAGGATGGCGACCAGGCCGAGGCCGGCGGCGGCGACGATCTGCGCGATGATGCCCGAGGCCGTAGCGTCGGTGCGGGTGTTCAGCAGCGTCGCGCGGTCGGTGGCGAGCTGGTCGAGCCGTGACCCCAGCGTGCCGGCGAGCGGCTGCCAGGCGGCCGCCTGCGCGGGGGTCCCGCCTCGCGAGATCACCTGGTTCTCCATGGTGGTCAGCCGCTTGTAGTCGGCCGAGGCCACCAGGTCGTCATAGGGGCGGCGCAGTTCGGCGTCCAGGGCCTCGGCCCCCCGGGCGAGCAGCAGGCGGCGCCCGGACACCATGTCGGCGAAGACGCGCCGCTCCTCGTCGCCGAGCGAGTTCTGCTGGATGGCCCCCGACAGCAGGGCGTCCTCCTGGGACAGCAGCTCGCGGGACCTGGCGATGGTCTGCAACCCGTTGGACTTGCGGTACAGCGCCAGGTCGGGCACGGTGATCAGCTCGTCGTACATCTGGTACAGCGCGTCCTGGATCTTGGTGTACTCCTGGATGGCCGACAGGCGGCTCAGCGTGCGGCCGTCGACGTCCTGGCGCACCGAGCTGAGCCTCAGCAGCTGCCTCTCCAGCTCCGCGAGGCTCTGCACCACCTCGGGCCCGGTCGCCGACTGCCCCTCCAGCGAGGTGGACCGCTGGTGGAACAGCCGCGCGGCCAGGTCGGTCTGCTCGCGCGCGGCCGACAGGCGCCCGCCGTCCGGGGCGCTGCCGCTGAGGAAGATCGCCGAAAGCTGGCGTTCCTGCTGCACGTGGTCGGCCAGCACTCCGGCGGGGGTGGCCACCTGGTCGAACAGCGTGACCGCCCTGCGCAGGTCGAAGAAGACGCCCACGAGGTGCGCGGTCATGACGACCCAGAGCAGGATGAGCGCGACGATGGGCAGGCTGAGCAGCGAGTACAGCTTGAAGCGAATGGTGCGATTCTGGGAAGCCATGTCTCCGCGCCTTGCGTGGAGGCCTACGAGAGGCCTTCGGGGGAATGCCGCGCGCACTTTCGTGGAGATCGCGGCGAGGTCAGTGCCCATGGCGCCGCTCCTGGGTCGAGCCGGCGAGGTGCACCCGTCCGGACGGGTCGCCGCCGGTCACCGTCGCGACGCACCTTCCCGGCCCGTCCTGGATCAGGGCGAGGTAGGGGTCGCGTTCGCCGGGATCGAGCGGGAAGACGGCGAAGTCGCAGCGCGAGCCCGCCGCGAGGACGCCGATGCGTCCAGGGCCCTCGTCCAGGCCGAGCGCGCGGGCGCCGCCGGCGGTGGCGGCCTCCACCAGACGGCGCGGCAGGTCCTGGCCGCGGTATCCCTGCCGCCGGGCGAGCTGGTGCAGCAGCCGCACGTCCTCCAGCAGGTCCAGCGACGGGCTGGAGGCCAGCGAGTCGGTGCCCACGGCGATCGGGGAGCCCTCTTCCAGCAGGGCCGCGATCGGCGGTCCGTCCAGGCCGAGGGTGCGGTTGGAGCGGGGACACAGCGCGACGCTCACCCCGCGCTCGCGCAGCAGCGCCCGCTCGGCGGCGTCCAGGTGGACGCCGTGCGCGACGTGGCAGCGCCGGCCGAGCAGGCCGAGGGCGTCCAGGAAGTCGACCGGCCCCTGCCCGGTGCCGCCCGCGCGCAGGATCTCGAAGTCGAAGCCGAGGTCGCGCACCAGGCGGGCGATCGGCCCGGTGCCCGAGACGGTGTACTCGCGTTCGTGGGCCGACTCCAGCAGGTGGATGTGCTGGCGCAGGCCGTACCTGCGGGCCAGGACGCCGAGGTCGGCGAGCACGCCGGTGTCCAGGGTGTAGGGGGCGTGCGGGGCCAGCCCGACCAGGCCCGCCCGCGGGGCGTCCCCGGCGCCGCGCAGTTCGCGCACCGTGGAGGTCAGGTGCTCGCGGCCGGTCCCGGCCCAGCTCTCGTCGGTGTCGCCGAGCACCTCCAGGTAGGAGACCCCGGCCAGCCCCGCCTGGTGCAGCACCGGCATGGCCTCGATGTCGGTGACCACGTCGGCGGCGGCCGTGGTGCCGTGGCGCAGCGCGAGCCGCGCCCCCTCGCGGGCGCTGGCCGCCCAGTCGGCGCCGCCGGAGGAGAAGTAGACCGCGTCGAAGGTGGTGGACCACTCCTCGAAGGAGCCGTACACGCGCGCGCCGACCTTCGCCATGCGGGTGAACTGCAGGTGGGTGTGCGCGTTGACGAGCCCGGCCACGACCATGCCCGGCCAGCGCAGCTCCTGCGCGCCGGGGTGGGCGGTCAGCATCTCGCGCCGCTGGCCGGTCGCGAGCACCCGGCCGTCCCGCACGGCCACGGCGCCGTCGCGGATCGGCGGGCGGGCGATGGGGAGCAGCAGCGGCGCGGAGTGGATCACGGCGCCCATACGGTGCCCGTCAGGCCGAGGATCTTGGCGGTGACCATGACCGCGGTCATGGCGGCGAAGCCGGCCAGCACCAGCAGGTCGACGCGGTCGAAGGCCAGCTCGCGCATCCAGGTGCGGTGCCGGCCGCCGAAGCCGCGCAGGTCCATGGCGTTCACCGTGTCCTCCGCGTCGATCAGCGCGTTCACCGTCAGGGGGATGACCACCGGCCGCAGCGACAGCAGCCGCCGCACCGGGTTGCGGCTGCGGCTGTGCTCGTACCCCCGGATGCGCTGGGCGTCGATGGTCTCGTGCAGGCTCGCCCAGGTGGAGGGCAGGAACCGGAAGGTCAGGTCCACCCCGTAGGCCAGCCGCTGCGACAGCCCGAGCCGCGCGAAGGCCACGCCGAAGTCCGAGGGCGCGATGTTGAACGCCACCGGGAAGCTCACCATGGCCAGCGAGATGTAGCGGACCAGGGTGGTGGCGGCGTACGACAGGGCGGCCCAGGTGATGGGGGTGTGGGTGAGCGGGACGGTGAACAGCACCTCGCCGGTGCCGCCGCCGCGGCTGATGGACGAGGTCAGGACGCTGTTCACCAGGACCAGGACCGTGGTGACGGTCAGCATGAACGCCCAGTTGGCCCGCACACCGCGCCACGGGATGCCCGCGGCGCGGTAGTACAGCAGGGCGGCCGCCGTGCACGCCAGCACGGCGCGCAGGTCGTCGACCCCCGCCACGGCCACGATGTAGAACACGGGAACCAGCAGGAGCACCCGCGGATCGCGGCGGCTCAGGAAAGAACCCGCGCCCAGGTAACGCGGCGTGACGTCCACCCGGTTACCGTCCGGTCCGCTTGGACAGCGGCTCCCAGATGGCGTCCAGCGCGGGGGTGAGGATGACGACGGCGATGGCGTCGGCGATCAGCGCGGGGACGTAGTTGATCGAGATGACGGTCGAGACGTCGATGTTCTGCACCCAGATGTCGGTGAACACGAACAGCAGGCCGATGGCGGTGGCCAGCAGCGATCCGAGCGCGGTGACGACCAGGCGCAGCGCCTCGCCGGCGATCGGCGGCAGGTAGGCGAAGAACAGCCCGGCGAAGGCGCCGACCAGGCCGTTGGCGACGCTCCAGTTCCAGTACGTCAGGCCGTACCCGGAGATCAGGTCGATGATGGCGTTGCCGACCAGGCCGACGAAGAAGCCGGCGATCACGCCGAAGCGCTTGCCGAAGAACGGCACCAGCGCGAACGCGGGTCGCACCGTGACGGCCTGCGTGCCGGGGATCAGGAAGCTGAACAGGCCGAGCACGCCGTACAGCGCCGCGCCGACCGCGCCGAAGACGACCGTCCGGGAGGAGATCGATAAGACGGGCTCTCGCGGGGTGGTTGCGTCTGTGGTCATGAGGGGGTGGTTCCTTCCGTGGGGGAAGAGGGGGAAGGGGTGAGGAGGGAGACCCGGCGGGCCAGGTCGAAGGGATGGGCGATCGCCCCCGAGGCGGGCAGGTGGTCGCGCACCGCGGCCACCAGGCTGGTCGCCGCCAGGCCCGCCCGCGACCAGAGGGCGCCTTCGGCGGCCAGTTCGGCCGGGGAGGCGTCGGCGGCGACGCCGCCCTGGTCCACGACGATGATCCGGTCGGCGTAGGTGAGGGCGAGATCGACGTCGTGGGTGATGAAGTACAGGCTCTCCACGCTGGGGGCGGCGAGCGCGTGGCCCATGAACTCGGTCGTGGTGCGCAGGTCCTGCCCGGCGGTGGGCTCGTCCAGGATCAGCGTGCGCGGCCGCATGGCAAGGGCGAGGGCGACGGTGAGGCGGCGCTGCTGGCCGAACGACAGCGTGCGCGGCGGCCGGTCCATGATGTCCTTCTCGTCGTCGAGCAGCACGGCGCGCAGCGCGGCGCGCGCGTCGGCGTCGATCTCCTCGGGGTCGCGGCCGAGGTTGCGCGGGCCGAACGCCAGCTCCTGGCCGACGGTGGCGCTGAACAGGGCCTGGCCGGGGTTCTGGAACACGTAGCCGAAGGTGGTGGCCAGGTTCCTCACCGAGCGCTCGGCGACGGGGGAGCCGTCCACCAGCACCTCGCCGCGCGAGGCCGTGATGAGCATGACGGCGGCGCGCAGCAGGGTCGACTTGCCGGCGCCGTTCGGGCCGAGGACGGCGACCCGCTCGCACGGGCCGAGCGCGAGGTCGACGCCCGACAGCACCGTGCGCTCGCCGTACCCGAGGCTCACCCCGCGGTATTCCAGCCGGGGGGTCGTCGTGTCGGCGGCCCGCGCCGGCGGTTCGGGGACGGCGGGCAGCTCGGCGGCGCGCGACACCAGTGTGGCGAAGGGCAGCTTGACGTGGCCGACGGGGGCCACGCGCAGGAAGCCCTCCACCGGGCCCTGGTAGCGGGGGGCGCCTTCCTCCAGGTAGAGCACCTGCGTGGGGGAGAACTCCAGGATCTCCTCGACGCGGTGCTCGACGACGACGACCGCGCCTCCCTCGTCGGCGAACCTGCGCAGTTCGCGCATCAGGCGCAGGCCGGCCGCCGGGTCGAGGTTGGCCAGCGGCTCGTCCACGACGACCGCCTTCGGCCGCATCGCCAGCACGCCGGCGAAGGCGACCATCTGCAGCTCGCCGCCGCTGAGCCCGGCGGTGGCGCGGTCGAGCAGGTGGCCGATGCCGACGCGGCCGGCGACCTCGGCGATCCGCTCGCGGATCTCGGCGCGGGGGAGGCCCAGGTTCTCCGGCCCGAAGGCGATCTCGGCGGCCACGGTGGTGCCGACGATCTGCTTGCGCGGGTCCTGGAGCATCGTGCCGACGACGGTGGAGAGCTCGCGGATGGTGCGGCCGGCGACGGGCAGGCCGCCGATCAGGACCTCGCCGGTCACCTCGGCGCGGTAGGAGTGCGGGATGAGGCCGTTGACCAGGCGGAGCAGGGTGCTCTTGCCGCAGCCGGACGGGCCGCTGACCAGGGCCAGGTCGCCGGGGCGCACGGTCAGGCCGGCTCCGCGGAGCGCCGTCTGACCGGTCGAGAGGTAGCGGACGCTCGCGTCACGGACCTCGATGAGCGCGGTCATGACGGATCACCCTTCTCCCTCCCGTGTTCTGGTGCCGGGCGGTGCGCGCCGGACATCGGTCCAGTGGAGATTAAAGGGGAGATCCATTGTCTTGCGCAATTGCTGGTGAAAGGCCGGGATTTGAGTGGCATGGCCGAATCATGGCGTTTCGGGCGGCTCGATTACGCGCACATGAACCGGCTGCCCGGACCGGTTACGGGACCGTTTCCGTGGCAGCCGTAAGCCACCTTTCATGGATTATTGCCGACGAAATGCACTTTCAGGGTTTATAGCGGACGTGTGGCGCGTTACATCGCATTCCCGTCATGCGGCGGAAAGTAGGAGGAGATGGGTGCCGGCCCGCCGGGCCTCCTCGATGCTGCTGCGGAAGACCCGCTCCACCTCGTGGGCCTGACCGCTCAGCCCCTCCACGGCGGGCAGCGCCGTCTCGTCCTCGGCGGTCTCCGCCAGCAGCCGCTCGTAGTCCGGGGTGCGCTCCCGCAGCACCCCGAGCTGCCGGTAGGCCCGGTACACCGCGTCCGCCCGCCGCACCTCGCGGGCGTAGTCCTCCAGGGATTCCACGCGGGCGGCCAGCGAGCGGTGCGCCCGTTCGAGCACCTGGTCGTAGGGCGTGAACATCCCGGCGATGTCGGCCGGCACGTCCCTGGGCACGATGCGCTCATGCTCGCGCCGGGTCCGGGTGAGGTCGGCCAGCCGCACGCCGAGCCGCCACAGCTCCGAGGGGAGGGTCACGGTGTTGGCGATCGCGTCCAGCAGGCCGTCACGGTTGACCCTGGACTCCAGCACCTCCGCGACCGCCCGCTGGGCCCTGGCCAGCAGTTCGCCGCATCGCTCGTCCAGGTCCTCGGGAAGGATGTATCGGCCGGCGTGCCGGTGCGCCACGCGCAGCCGGCGGCGGGCCTCGCGCAGTTTCGGGTCGCCCGCGAGGGCCTGGGCGCCGCCGAGGCCGGTGACGGCGGCGCCGAGCGCGATCATGCCCCACGGGCCGGCCAGCGCGAGGGCGAGCAGCAGCAGCACGGTGACGGCGCAGACCAGGACGGGGTTCGGGGCGTAGGGCCGGGGCACCGCCCCCGCGCGCACCGCGTGGAGCGCGTCCGGGCTGGTCCGCAGGGTGGCGGCGACCTCGGCGGGCAGCGCCGGGTCGAGCACGAGCCGGGGGAAGGGCGCGGATGTGTCCACCATGACCTCCTTCGGGGAAGGCGGTTGAGTCGGCGAGCCCCAGGCTCCGGGGGGCGCGGACCCCGGAAGGGCCCGCTCCTTTACATCACGGCCGGGCCGGCGTCACGATGGCAGCCGCCACGTAACGGACATGTTCTTTTGACACTCTGCCCCTGTCGCCTTCTTCGCGCGGACATATAGCGCATATAGGGTTGGATGTGATGAATGAACTAACGAGGTGGATAGCCCTTGACGGCGCCGTGAACGTGCGAGACCTCGGCGGTCTCCCCACGATCGACGGCCGGACGACGCGGTTCGGGCGGGTGATGCGCTCGGACAACCTGCAGGGATTGACCGACGCCGACGTGCAGCGGCTCGTCGGCGAGCTGAAGCTGCGCGACGTGGTGGACCTGCGCTCCTCCGCCGAGGTCGAGCTGGAAGGCCCCGGCCCGCTGACCCGGGTGCCCGAGGTGAGCATCCATCACCTCACCCTGTTCCCCGAGGGCGGCCGCCACACCGACGTCGAGGCCGACACCCCCGCCCAGGACGCCGACCCCGTGGAGGGCACGGCCGCGGGCGCCGGGAACGGGCCGGACGGCCGCGCGCGTCCCCGCATCGAAGGCGACCGCGTGCTGCCCTGGCAGACCAGGAACGAGGAACGCGCCGAGATCAGGGTGCTCGGGTTCTACTACGCCTACCTGCTCGACCGGCCCGACTCGGTGCTCGCCGCCCTGCGCGTGCTGGCGTACGGCGACGGCTCGGCCCTCGTGCACTGCGCGGCCGGCAAGGACCGCACCGGCGTGGTCTGCGCGCTCGCGCTGTCGGTGGCCGGCGTCGCCCGCGACGCCATCGTGGCCGACTACGCGGCGACCGGCGAGCGCATGGAGGCCATCCTCGCCCGCCTGCGCGCCAGCGACACCTACCGCGACGACCTGGACTCACGCCCGGCCGACAGCCACCTGCCCCGCCCCGAGTACATGGACCATTTCCTGCAGATGCTGGAGACCAGGGACGACGGCCCGCTCGGCTGGCTCGCCCGCAACGGCTGGACCCCCGAGGACTCCGCCGCCCTGCGCTCCCGCCTGCTCGACTGACACCGGACCCGTCATCGCCCGGGCTGCGCCACCTGCGGGTCCAGGGGGATGACGCGGCGTTCCGCCGCCGAGACGCGCGCCGCGCCGAGAACGGCGAGGGCCTCGGCGACCTCCACCGGGTCGACCGGCGGCGGCGCCCCCTCGGTCAGCGCGGCGACGACGCCGGCGTAGAAGTCCTGGTAAGCACCGGGCAGTGTCTCGACCCTGCGGGCCTCCCCGTCCACGCCGAGCAGGCCCCAGCGGTCGGCGGGCTCGGCGCCCCACCCGGGGCCGCCCGGCCGCTCGCCGGCGCGCAGGCGCTCCTCCTGCGGGTCCAGCCCCCACTTGACGTAGGCGCCACGCGAGCCGAGCACCCGGAACCTCGGCCCGAGCTGCGCGGCGACCGCGCTCATCCACAGGTGCGACCGGGCGCCGCTCGCATGGGTGAGCGCGATGAACGCCTCGTCGTCCGCGCCCACCCCGGCCCGCCGCACGTCGGCCTCGGCGTACACGTCGGTGACCGGGCCGAGGAACCGCAGAGCCTGGTCGACCAGGTGGCTGCCCAGGTCGTACAGCAGGCCGCCCAGCTCCTCCGGGCCGCCGTTCTCACGCCACCCGCCCTTGGGCACCGGCCGCCAGCGCTCGAAGCGCGACTCCAGGCGGTGGACCTCGCCGAGGTCCAGAGTGCCCAGGGTGCGGAAGTCGCCGTCCCAGCGGCGGTTCTGGAACGCCGTCAGCATCAGGCCGCGCCCGCGCGCCAGCTCGGCCAGTTCCAGGGCCTCGGCGGCGGTGGCGGCCATCGGCTTGTCCACCACCACGGGGACCCCGGCCGACAGGGCCTGCCGGGCGAGGGGAACGTGGGTGCGGTTGGGGGAGGCGACGACGACCAGGCCGGGGCCGCGGGCGAGCAGCTCGTCCACCGAGGGGACGACCGCGGCGTCCGGGTGATCGCGCGCCACCTGGGCCGCCCGCTCCGCGCTGCGCGTCACCACGGCGGAAAGGCGCAGCCCGGGGGTGGCCGCGATCAGGGGCGCGTGGAAGAACGCCCCGGCCGGGCCGTATCCGGCCAGGCCGACATCGATCATGAGTCCTTCTCGTCCCGCTCGGCCAGGAAGCGCTCGAACTGGGCGGCCAGCTCGTCACCGGTCGGCATCGGCGTGCTCTCGGCCATGAGGTTCTCCCGCTCGGCGCCGGCGTTGAAGGCGTCGTACTGCTGCTCAAGACCCTGGATGGCCGTCGAAAGCTCGGTCGAGGCGATGATCTGCTCCTCGATCTCGGCCGTGGTCTTCTCGGCGGCGTCGCGCAGGCCGTCCAGCGGGAACACCAGGCCGGTGCCGCGGCTGATCGCCTCCAGCGCCGTCACCGCCGCGCTCGGGTACTCGGCCTGGGCCAAGTAGTGCGGGACGTGGATGGCGTAGCCGACCGCGTCGTGCCCCCGCGCGCCGAGCCGCAGCTCCAGCAGGGCGGCGGCGCTGCCGGGCACCTGGATGCGGCCGAACGGGCTTCCCGGGCCGGCGGCCAGGCCGGGCCGGGTGCCGTGCGCGGTCATGCCGAGGGGACGGGTGTGCGGCGCGGCCATCGGGATGCCGTGCGCGGTGACCAGCCTGCCGACGTTGAGCCGGGTGGCGAGCGTGCCGATCGCCTCCACGAACAGCTCCCACTCGCGGTCGGGCTCCGGGCCGCTCATCACCAGGAACGGGGTGCCGGAGGCGTCATGGGCCAGATGCACGGCCAGCTCGGGCGACTCGCAGTCGACCCAGCGGTCGGTGTCGAAGGTCATCAGAGGGCGGCGCGAGCGGTAGTCCAGCAGCCGGTCGACGTCGAACGTCGCCACGACCCGGTGCTCCAGCTCGGCGAGCAGGTGACCCACGGCGAGCCGTCCGGCTCCTCCGGCGTCCACGAAACCCTCGAAGTGGTAGAGCAGCACCGGATCGGTCAGCTCAGGGACATCACCGCTGAGCCGGTAAAGATCCGTCGGGTCGAACACCTTGGGTCCCAGCCTTTCTATCGTCTCTCAACACAGAACCTATGGGATGCGCTGACGATTCCGCCCGGGCGGTCTCCGGCTACGGAAGCGGCCTGCACCCGCGGCGCCACCGGTGACCCCGCCGCGGCGCGGGGGTCGCTCGCGGGACCGCCCGGCGGGCCGGTGCACGACGGAGGCCGTGCGGAGGCGCGGGACGTCGAGGAGCTCGCCACCCGGCTGTTCCAGATGGCCGGGGCGGGGCAGGCCGATCGGCTGTGCGCCTACGTGGACGCCGGGGTGCCGGTCGACCTCCACGATGACAAGGGCGGCACCCTGCTGGTGCTCGCCGCCTGCCACGGGCACGCGGCGACCGTCCGGGCGCTGCTCGCGCGGGGCGCCGACCCCGAGCGGCTGGGCGACCGCGGTCGGAGGCCCGCTCGCCGGGGCCGTGTCCTCGGCAGGGTTCCACGCCGTGTCAGGCAGTGTTCCTGAAGAAGCCCGAGGTGGTGCGGGCTCTGCCGGAGGCGGGCGCCGACCCGGCGCGGGACACCCCGTCCGCGTGGGAGACCGCGCAGGTGTTCGGACACGCCGAATTCCTCGAATGGTTCGCGCGTGAAACGAAAGAACCGCGCACATCCGGGCCTATCGCCGTGTAGTTATATGGCCCCTTTGTTGTCATGATGTGGGGATGGCTGATTTAGCGCCTTCCAAGCTCCTTCTTCCGCCTTTGTCGTCCCCATTCCCCAGCCTGGTCAGCCCCTACGCGGAACAGATCGACGCCGAGACCTTCTCCTGGCTGGTCGCCAGCCGGATGATCGTCGACCCCGCCGAACTCGACCGCTACCGCGAGGCCGGATACGGCTGGCTGGGCGCCCGCACCTACCCCTACGCCGCCCACGACATGCTCCGGCTGGTCACCGACTGGTGCGTCTGGCTGTTCGCCTTCGACGACGCCTTCTGCGAGTGCGACCGCCGCGCCGCGGAGATCGCCCGCGCGCTGCCGCAACTGCTCGCCGTCCTCGACGAGGACCCCGCCCCGGGCGCGCCCGTGGACAACCCCTTCGCCCGCGCCATGCTGGACATCAAGGGCCGCGTGCGCGCCGCGGGCAGCCCCGACCAGCTCGACCGCTGGCGCACCGTCACCAAGGACTACCTGTTCGCCCAGGTGTGGGAGGCGGCCAACCGCGAGGACGCCGTGGTCCCCACCGTCGGCGACTACATCTTCATGCGCCGCAGGACGGGGGCCATGCTGACGGTCTTCGCGCTGATCGACCTGGCCACCGGGCGCCCGCTCACCCCGGACGAGTGGCGGCAGGCGGACCTCGCCGCGATCACCGAGAGCGCCAACGACGTGGTGGTGTGGGACAACGACCTGCTCTCCTACGCCAAGGAGCGGCGCGGCGTCAACGCCCGCAACAACCTCGTCAACGTGCTCGCCCGCCACCGGCACCGCTCGATCCAGGAGTCGATGAACCAGATCGGCAGGATGCGCGACGCCGCCGTCACCCGGATGGTCGCCCTCCGGGCCGTCCTGGAGGCACTGGGCTCGCCCGCCGTCTCGGCCTACGTCCGGGGCCTGGAGCACTGGATCAGCGGCAGCGTCGCCTACTCGCTCACCAGCAGCCGGTACACCAAGGCCTGGCAGGGAGCGATGCCCGTGTGCGTCGGCCACGCCGGGACGAACTGAACCCCGCCCCCGGGCGCCCGACCACCGCGCCGGGACGAACTGGACCCTGCCCCCCGGCGCCTGACCACCGTGCCGGGGCGAGCGGCCACGCGGAGACCGACCGAACCCCTCGCCGGGCGTGAGAGGCGGGCGGGGATCTCCGCGGGGTCGCTTGCCCGCGGCGTGGGCGAGCGGCTAGTGCGGTGACCACATACGTTCACCGGGCGCGGCTCTCCACCCTCGGCCACGTGCTGCAGTGATCGGCGCCGGGTCGGCGGGTCGTGGTACGGCGATGCCGGCGCCTGCTACGGCGCCCGAGCCGGTGAACGTTCGTGGACAGCGCACTAGGAGGTGACCTCGCCCGGGTCGATCTCGCCCATGGCGTAGCTGACGGCTTCCTCGAAGTTCATCAGAGAGCCCTGCTGGTAGTGCTCAAGGTAGTCCTCGTCGCCGAGCAGCCGCTTGCACTCCTTCACGCACGCCTCGTGCTCGGTGCCGAAGAACGGCGAGCCGAACTGCGGCAGGCCGAACAGGCGCCAGTTCGCCTGGGCGGCGCCGAGGATGCGCGCCGCCCTCGCCGGCTCGCCCTGGTCGACGGCGAGCTGCGACAGCGTCTCCATCGCCAGGACGGCGCCCAGCACGTCGTGGAAGTGCCGCTTGATGCGCAGCGACTCCTGCGCGCTCTGCACGGCGTCGTGCGTGCGGCCGGTCATCCGCTCGATCGCCGAGGTCGCCCACACCGCGTACGAGCGCAGCCACAGCTCGCCGCGCTCGGTGCACAGCTGGCGGCAGTCGCGCAGCAGCGACTCGGCCTCGGTCAGCTCGTTCTGCTGGGTCAGCACGACCGCCAGCTCGACGATGGCGGGGAGCAGGCCGGGGTTCAGCTCGCGCCCGCTGCGGTGGAACTCGATGGCCACCCCCAGCAGGGCCGTCGCCTTGTGCAGGTCGCCCTGCAGGAACGCGGCGGACCCCTGCATCTTCGTCGCCAGGATGACCGCGATCGAGTCGCCCACGCGTACGGCGTCGGTCGCGCACGCCTCGGCGGCGTCCAGCGCCGCCGCGGTGTCGCCCTGGGCGCTGCGGACGTAGGCGAGGACCCACAGCGCCTTGCAGCGCTCCTTGCTGGGCTGGGGGCTCGCGTGCAGCGCCCGCTCCAGATACAGCCGGCCCTCGCGGGCGAACCCGCAGGCGACCCACATGAACCACAGGGACGACAGCAGTTCGAGGCCGGTGCGCGCCTCGGCCGGGTCGCTCAGGCAGTAGTCCAGCGCGGCGCGGATGTTGTCGTGCTCCTGGCGCATGCGCCCGAACCAGTAGACCTGCCGAGGCCCCGACCAGGCGTGCTCGCCCCGTTCGGCGAGCTGCAGGTAGTACTCGCGGTGGCGGCGCCTGACCCGGTCGGTCTCGCCGAGCTTGTCCAGCCACTCCTTGCCGTAGTGCCGCAGCGTGTCGATGAGGCGGTAGCGGACCCCGGCCCGCTCGTTGCTGCTCAGCAGGATGGACTTCTCCACCAGGCCGGAGATGAGGTCCATGACGTTCTCGGCGGGCAGGTCCTCACTGGCGCAGACGTAGCGGGCGGCCTCCAGCTCGAAGTCGCCGGAGAAGATGGAAAGGCGCGCCCACAGCAGCCGCTCGGCCGGCTCGCACAGCTCGTGGCTCCAGCCGATGGCCGCGCGCAGCGTCTGGTGGCGGGGCAGCGCCGTACGACTGGCGCCCGCGAGCAGGCTGAAGCGGTCGGTCAGTAACGTGAGGATCTGCTCCACCGACAGCGCGCGCAGGCGCACCGAGGCCAGCTCGATGGCCAGCGGGATGCCGTCGAGCCTGCGGCACAGCTCCGACACCGCGGCGATGTTCTCCTCGTCCACCGTGAAGCCGGGCAGGACCGCGCAGGCGCGCTCGGTGAACAGCTGGACCGACTCGTTGACGAACGGGCTTTCGCCGCCGTCGTCGCCGGGCACCAGCAGCGGCGCCACCGGGATCGTCTGCTCGCCCTGCACGCCGAGCGACTGCCTGCTGGTGGCCAGCACCCGGACGTGCGGGGCGTCGCGCAGCAGTTGCTGGATCAGATGCGCGCACGGGTCGAGCAGGTGCTCGCAGGAGTCGAGGACGACCAGCAGATCGCGCGGGGTCATCCACTCGGTGAGCGTCTCGACCTCGGGCCGGGCGGACTGGTCGGCGATGCCGAGCGCGGCGTTGACGGCGTGCGGCACCATCGTCGGGTCCTGCAGCCGGGACAGGTCGACGTACCAGACGCCGTCGGTGAACTGCGGACCCACCTGGTGGGCGATGCGCAGCGCGGTGCGCGACTTGCCGACGCCTCCGATGCCGGTCACCGTGACGAGGCGGGACTCCTGGAGGCGCTGCCTGATGGTGGCCAGCAGGCGTTCTCTGCCGACGAAGCTGGTGAGCTCCGCGGGCAGGTTGCCCTCTCTGCGCCATCCTGACGGGGGTGCCATGGGCCGCCTCACGGGGGTCGTTCCGGCGTGCTACCTGCTTCCGCATCGTACCTGTGCGAGCGGTTGGCTGTCCTTGCGCCGCGAATGTACGGCGGCGCGTGGTCCCGGCGGTGACACTGGGACCGATGGTGCCGGTGGGGGTGGCGATCGCACCGCCCGCCGGCCGCGTAGCATTGTCCACGTGACTGTGCATGAGCCGGATGACCTGCGTCCGGTGGACCTCTTCGATGAGGGGCTGCCGGTGCTGCCAGACCAGACGAGCGACGACACCGACTCCGGTTGGGGCGAGTGGCGCTCATCCGACGATGTGTCCCACCTGCTGGAAGAGCGCCCACCCCACTGGGGCTGACGCCGGGAAGGCCCGCGAACGGCCACCTGGAGGAGCGGCCTTCAAGCCGGGGACTCACATCGTCGCCCGGGCTCCGCAGCTCGCGGAGCCCATCACCTGTCCGTCACGGCCCGAAGGTCCTCAACCGGCCTTCGGGCCGCCGCCGTCTTCCCCGGCTTCCTTCCTCTGTCTTCCCTCCGCCTTCCGGCCGCGCGGTCAGGCGCCGACGGCGTCGGCCGCCGGGGCCGAGCCGTTCACGCTGAGCACGCGCTCACGCTGCTCGGTGCGCTCCGCCTTGTCGGGCACCACGATCGCGGGGAAGGTGCCGGTGTCGACGATGCCGTGCTCGTTGTAGGCGATCTCGATGAGCGCGTGGGCGCGCGGCTCCAGCTTCCACAGCGCGCGGTACTCCCTGGCCGTGGTGAGCGAGATGCCGATCTCCCTGGCGATGTCGGCCGCCCGAGGGACGATCTTGCGCTCGATCTGCCGGTCCCAGTAGGAACGGGCCGCGCGCAGCAAGGCGGCACGCTGGGCGGTGTCCACCACCTGCGGGGCGGACTCGGCCTCCATGATCTCGGCCTCCTCGTCGTCGTCGGCGATGTACGCCGCGACGGGGGAGGCGGCCACCGGGAGCGCGTGCTGCCGCTCCTCCTCCGGCTCCGGGCCCCACGGCACCGGCGGGCGCAGGTCGATGAGGGCGCTGGTGTTGTACAGCGCGCCGATCTGCTGGAGCAGGGCCTCCTGGCGCCCGGCGTCCACCGCCAGGCCGGTGTGCTCCACGGCCTGGTCCATGACGCGGTCGAGCCTGGCGAGCGCGGCCCGCATCTTGCGGTCGGGGGCGCCGGCCTCGCGCAGCGCGCGCGCCCGCTTGGCGGCCAGGGCGACGCGGGTGAGCCTGCGATGGGCGTCGACCTCGCTGGCGGTGCGGTCGCTGACCTCGGCCAGCCCGAGCCGGACCATGGCGCGTTCGGGCGTCAGCCGCCACTTGATGCGGGAACGGCCGGTGATGCGGTGCCGTTCGATCGCCATGCCGCGCTCCCACAGCCACGCGGCGACCAGCGGAGCGGCCAGACGGAAGATGGCCTCGGCCATGCTGCGGGCGTCCAGGCTGGACAGCACCGCGGAAAGGCTCGTCAGCGCCCACACGGCGATGCCGTCGATGCCGGCCGAGAAGTTCTCGCGCATGTTGCGGCGGGCGCGCACCGCGCTGGTGATCACCGCGACCTCGATGAACGCGAACAACAGCAGCCGCAGCGGGCCGTCGAAGCCGAGGACGTCGCCGGAGAAGCGCCACATGCCCTGCGCGGACACGCCGGTGGCGATGCTGGCGGCGACGATGGTGAGGATGTCCTCCGCCGGGCGGTTCTCGGCGAACTTGCGGTAGGCGCGGGAACCCGCGCGGTAGGCGGTGCGAAGGACGAAGAAAGTCAGAACCAGAACGACCAGGGCGGACACACAGATGATGGCCGTCTGACCCGGATGTTCGGCTGCGAACGTAGATATCTGCTCGAAGGGGGGCATCAGCTCTGTCCGTCATTCTCGATGTCCGACAGGATTACCGAGAGGATCATTCCAGAATATCGCCGGGTTGTTCACACCAATGCGCATTCGTCTCCGGAAAGTCACATCGCCCACCAGCCCCAGGCGCCCCGCGCGTGCACCCATGGCCGGGGGATCCCCCCATGGTCAGCGGATTCGCCCATGGCCCGGCGGATTCGCCCAGGGCCGGTGGGCTCCCCTATGGCCGGCGGGTTCGCCCATGGCCGGCGGATTCGCCCATGGCCTCACGCCATGGCGCCGTAGGTGGCGTCCACGGTGGGTTCGCCCAAGGCCGGCGGATTCGCCCATGGCAGGCGGGTTCGCCCATGGCCGCTTCGCCGCGCCGCCGGCCGTCAATGCTTCACACGCCCTCGTGCCGGCATGCCCACCACGGCTCCCTGAGCGCCGCCGCGACCTTTCGCCACCGCCCGGTACCGGAACAGTGAGCGGCGGTCGGCCGGCGTGCGGGCGATCGAAGATGTGCGGTGGCGCGGCTCCACCGCGGCCCCGCGCGGCGCGGCTCTGCCGCCCGGGGCCGCGGTGACCTTCCCCGGGGACATGCGGCGCGTCCGGCCGCCCTAGTGCTCCGCCGGGCGCCCTTCGTAGGCGATGTCCTCCTGGGCGAGCCGGCGCAGGGCGCTGAGGACGAGGTCTCCGACGGCCGTCCAGACCACGGCGGTCTCGAGCATCGTGTGCGGGTCGGTCTCCCGGGCGATCAGCCCGAGGTCGGCCTCGGCGACCTGGCGTGCGGCCCGAGCGTACTCCGGCAGGAGCGTGAGCTGCCCGGTCTGGCCGAGCCGGTACAGAGTGGCGAGCGCCGAGGCGAGCGTCCGCCGTGCCGGGTTGGCCGGACGGACCCGCCAGCCGAGCTCTTCGATGAGCGCCTCGGTGTGCTCGGTGGCCGCCGCCCACGCCTCGTCCTCGATCACCGGCCGCGGGGTCGTCATCGCGAACTGGGCCTTGCCGGCCGCGTCGATGACGCTCATGCCCGGCGCGTACATCTGGCCGAGGACCTCGCGCGTGGCGGCGACGCTGAGCCCGCCGACGCCGATGAGCGCCTTGATCACCCTGAGCCGGTGCAGGTGGCCCTCGCCGTACCGGGCCTGGTTGTGGCTGGTGCGCTCGCCGGGAGGCAGGAGCCCTTCGCGGAGGTAGTACTTGATCGTCGGCACGGGCACGTCGGCACGCCGGCTCAGCTCGGCGATGCGCATCGATTCCTCCAGCGGTGACCCCGGAGTAGCCCGGTGGGGCTTGTCAGCGTACCAAGAAGATAGTAGACATCACTGCTATCCGTATTCCGTTCGGTCGAGGAGCTGATCCCATGGAGTACCGCCCCTTCGGACGCACCGGCGTGAAGGTCAGCCCGCTGTGCCTCGGCGGCATGATGTTCGGCTGGTGGGGTGAGAACGGCTACGACGAGTCGGCGAAGATCATGCAGCGGGCGCTCGACGCCGGCGTCAACTTCATCGACACGGCCGACATCTACTCCGGCGGCGAGTCCGAGGAGCTGATCGGCAGGTTCCTGGCCGAGAACGGCCTGCGCGAGCGCGTCTTCCTCGCCACCAAGGTGCACGGCCAGATGGGCGAGGACCCCAACCAGGGCGGCAACAGCCGCCGCTGGATCATGCGCGCCGTCGAGGACAGCCTGCGCCGCCTGCGCACCGACCACATCGACCTCTACCAGGTGCACCGCCCCGATCCCACCGTCGACATCGACGAGACCCTCGGTGCCCTGACCGACCTGGTGCGGGCGGGCAAGGTCCGCTCCATCGGCACATCGACCTTCCCCGCCCACCAGGTGGTCGAGGCGCAGTGGACGGCCGAGCGGCGCGGCAGGGAGCGGTTCGCCGCCGAGCAGCCGCCCTACTCGGTCGTGGCCCGCGGCATCGAAGCCGACCTGCTGCCCGTCTGTCAGCGGTACGGCCTGGGCGTGCTCGCCTGGAGCCCGCTGGCCGGCGGATGGCTCACCGGCCGTTACCGGCAGGAGGCCGAGCTGCCCCAGAGCAGGCGCTCAGCCCTCCTGCCCGCTCGCTACGACATCGAGCTCCCCGAGAACCGGCGCAAGCTCGCCGCCGTCGAGGCGCTCGCCCGGCTCGCCGAAGACAGCGGGCTGACCCTCATCGAGCTGTCGCTGCGCTTCGTGCTCCAGCACCCGGCCGTCACCTCCGCCATCATCGGCCCGCGCACGCTGGAGCACCTGGAGAGCCAGCTCACCGCCCCCGATGCCCCGCTTTCCGTGGACGTGCTGGACCGGGTGGACGAGATCGTGCCGCCCGGCCTGACCATCAACCCCGCCGACGCCGGCTGGCAGCCCCCCGAACTGACCACCCCCTCCCTGCGCCGCCGCCAAGGCTGAACCTCCCGCACCCCCCTTCAGGTGAGCACGACCCACTCCCACGAGGTCACCATCGGGGGAAGCACACCCACTTCCACGACGTCACTATCACCGCGAGGCCCCGCTGCCGAGCCGCTGAGCGCCGGAGCGGGCGAGGGGTCAGGACACGACGTCCTTGTGACGGAAGCGGCGGAAGGCCAGCGCCGTCAGCACGGACGCGTACGTCACCGACAGCGCCGCCCCCTTGGCCATGCCGCTCCAGTCGAGCTCGGGGACCAGGGCGTCCAGCCAGGCGGTGTTCCAGAAGGTCGGCAGGAACTCCCGCAGCGCGCCGAGCGCCTCCACCGCCTGCAGGATGTTGCTGACGATCACCAGCCCCACCGCGCCGCCGACCGCGCCCAGCGGCGAGTCGGTGCTCACCGACAACAGGAACGCCAGCGCCGCCACGACGAGCTGGCTGACCAGGGCGTACCCGACGACGATGGCGAATCGCGGCAGCACCGCGGTCGCCGGGAAGACCTCCCCGGTGCCGGGCAACCGCACATCGTTCCACCCGAAGGTCACCGTGCCGGCGAGCAACGCCATCAGCGGCACGGTGATCACCGCCACCGCGGAGAAGCCGAGGGCGACCACGAGCTTCTGCCGCAGCAGCCGGCCGCGCGGCACCGGGGCGGCCAGCAGGTAGCGCAGCGACGACCAGCTCGCCTCGCTCGCCACGGTGTCCCCGCAGAACAGGGCGACCGCCACCACCAGCAGGAACGTGGCCGACACCGACAGCGTGAACGCCGCGAAGTTCAGCCCGCCCTGTGTGGCGAGATCGGACAGCCTCAGAGAGTTCTGCTGCGTCGGCGCGGGGCCGAGCGAGAACGCCACGACCAGCACCCACGGCAGGGCCAGCAACAGCCCGAACATCACCGCCGTCCGGCGCCGCTTGAGCTGGCGCACGATCTCCACCCGCAGCGGCAGCGTGCGCCCCGGCGCATACGACACGCCCGCCGGGACATCACGAGCCCCCCCGGCCGCCACCCCCGGCGGCGTCACGCCGCGTCCCCCATCAGTCCGAAGAAGACGCCTCCAAGACGTTCCCCAAACCCGTCGGCCATCCCGCCCTCCAGGCGTGTCATGCCGTGTCTCCGATCAACTCCGGAGAAGACGTCTCGAAGACGTCCCCGAAAGCCGTTGCACATCTCGCCCTCTGGAGTGTCATGCCGTGTTGCCGGTCAACTCCGGAGAAGACGTCTTGAGGACGTACCTGGAAGCCGTCGGACATCTCGACTTTCAGGGCTGTCATGCCGTGTCTCCGGTCGGCTGGGGGAGGACATCTTGAGGAGGCCTCTGGGAGCCGTCGGACATCCCGCCCTCCAGGTGTGTCATGCCGTGTCTTGGGTCAACTACGGAGAAGACGTCTTGAGGACGTCCTCGAAAGCCGTTGGCCATCCGGCGTTCCGGGGGTGTCATGCCGTGTCTCCGGGTCGGCTTGGGGAGGACGTCTTGAGGACGTCTCTGGGAGCCGTTGGACATCTCGACCTTCGGCGGTGTCATGCCTTGTCTCCGATCAGGTCGAGGAAGACGTCTTCGAGACGTCCCCTGGAGCCGTTGGAGGGTGCTGTGCCGCCGAGCAGGTCGGTGACCGGGCCGGCGGTGACCAGGCGGCCGCGGTGCATCACCACCACGTGGTCGCAGGTCTGCTCGACCTCGGCCAGCAGGTGGCTGGAGACGATCACCGTGCGGCCCGCGGCGGCGTAGCGGGTCAGGACGCGGCGCATCTCGGCGATCTGCGGCGGGTCGAGGCCGTTGGTCGGCTCGTCCAGCACCAGCAGGTCGGGCAGGCCCAGCATCGCCTGCGCGATGGCCAGGCGCTGGCGCATGCCCTGGGAGTAGGTGCGCACGGCGCGGTCGAGCGCCGCGCCGAGGCCCGCGATCTCCAGTGCCTCTTCCATATGGGCGTCACCCTTCGGCCGGCCGGTGGCCCGCCAGTAGAGCTCGAGGTTCTCCCGGCCGGACAGGTGGGGAAGGAAGCCCGGCCCCTCGACGAAGGAGCCCAGCCGGGACAGCACCGGCGCCCCCGGCGTGACGCGGTGGCCGAAGATGCGGATCTCGCCCGCGTCCGGATGGATGAGCCCCATCATCATGCGCATGGTGGTGGTCTTGCCCGCGCCGTTCGGGCCGAGCAGGCCGAGCACCTGCCCCCGGTCGACCTGGAACGACAGCTCGTCCACGGCGGGATCGCCGTCGCGGTATCTCTTGGTCAGGCCGGTGATGCGCAGCGGCACCCCGGCCAGCGCCGGGTCGAGGTCGTCCGCGCGGCGCCGCCGCCCGGTGAGCACGATGGCGGCGGCGACGGCCAGCGCGGCCAGCGGCAGGGCCCAGGTCCACCAGCCGAGACCGCCGCCCGCCGCGCGCAGCGCCGGGTCGGTGGGCGCGGTCAGCGTCGGGGAGGCCAGCCCGACGCGGTGGACGGCCGGCGCGGTGGGGGAGGCGTATCCCATATCCGTGGTGCTCAGCACCAGGCGCAGCCGGTGCCCGGCGTCGAACCGGTGGTCGATGACCGGCAGGGTGAGCGCGACCGGCGTGCCCGCGGGGGTCGCCGTGACCCGGAAGGGCGCCACCAGGCCCTGGGGGAGCGACGGGCGCTGCCCGCCCACGTCGTACAGCTTGGCGAACAGCGTGACCTCGCCCTCGCCGTACACCTTCACCGTGGCCGACGGCGCGCCGGTGACCTCCAGCGGCGCGGCCAGCGGCGCCGACTCGAACGCGGCGACCTGGCCCGGCATGTCGATCGCCACGCCGTCGCCGCCGAGCCCGCCGAGCAGGCCGCTCATGCCCGGCACTGTGGAGATCGCGGCAGGCGAGCCGCCCGGCGGGCCCGCCACCTGCTGGTCGGGGCCGGCGAGCCGCACCGACGCGGACGACGCGCCCGCCAGGCCGGAGTAGCGGCTCGCCGCGGCGTGCACCAGGACGGGACGACGCGTGCCCGGATCGCGGCCGCCGTCCCGGGTGACGGTGAAGGCGTCGCCGAGCGGCGTGCCGTCCTTCTTCAGCCAGTGGCCGAACCAGGCGATGGTGCGCTCGGCCACCCAGTCGGGTTCGCCGTCCCCGCCGTCGTGGCCGCCGTCGAACCACGCCACCTGGACAGGAGCGCCGGTGGCCGCGATCGCCCGGGCGTTGGCGTCGGCGTGCGAGAGGGGGAAGAGCGAGTCGTGCTCGCCCTGGATGAGCAGGGTGGGCACGCGGATCTTTCCCGGCACGGAGATGGGGCTCGACCTGCGCAGGGTCTCGACGGCCGCCGGGGTGGCGCGCCCGGTCTCGGCCACCTGCAGGTACATGTCGCAGATGGCCGGCAGGAACCGCCCGCACTGCGCCTCCCGCACCCCGGCATCCGGCCCCGTCCCCCCGCCGGAGATCCCGCCGGAGATCCCGCCGGAGGTGCCGGAGGAGGTGCCGGAGGAGGTCTTGTCGGACGTTCCGCCGGACGTTCCGCTGGAGGCGCCATCGGCTGTTCCGCTGGAAGTGGCGCTCGGGGTTGCAGGGGATGTTCCGCTGGAGGTGCGATCGGCTGTTCCGCTGGAAGTGGCGCTCGGGGTTGCAGGGGATGTTCCGCTGGAGGTGCGATCGGCTGTTCCGCTGGAAGCGGCGCCGGGGGTTCCAAGGAGCGTTCCGCTGGAGGTGCCGCCGGACGTGCCGCTGGAGGTGCCGTTGGACGGGGTGCTCGAGGTGGTGGTCGGCTGGGTGGGGTCGGTGGGCACGTTTCGACCGTCGGCGCCTGGGGCGAGGGGGGAGTCGGCCGCGCGGCTGAAGAACAGGCCGGCCCACATGCGCTTGAAGACGCCCTCGGCCGGACCGGCGCCGGTCGCGTCGGGGAACAGCGCGTCGGCCAGGTCGTGCCAGGTGATCTGCGGGACGATGGCGTCGACGCGGCCGTCGTAGGCGGCGGCCATCAGCGTGATCGCCCCGCCGTACGAGCCGCCCGCCAGGCCGAGCCGGGGGTCGCCGGGGCCGTCCAGCAGGACCTCGGGACGGCGGGCCACCCAGTCGATCAGCTGCTTGACGTCCTTGACCTCGTAGTCGGGGGAGTTGAGCGCGATCTGCCCGGTGGAGGCGCCGAAGCCCCTGGCCGACCAGGTGAGAACGGCGTACCCCTCCTGCGCCAGCCGCACGGCCTCGTCGCGCACGCTGCGCTTGCTGCCGCCGAAGCCGTGCGCGAGGAGCACGGCCGGGCCCCTGCCCCCGGTGGCGGGGGGGAAGAAGGTGGTGTCCAGCAGCACGTGCTGGTCGCCCGAGGGGCCGTCGGTGACCGGAATCACCTGGTCGAACGCCCGCACCGCCGGTGAGGGCCAGACCGCCCACGCCACCGCGCCGATCACCGCCACCACCACGGCCGCCAGCGCGACCCGCGGTCTCCCCCGAACCCTCATGCCGAGAGCCTACTTACCCGCCGCTGAGAGATCGCTGAGACGCCAACCCCGAGGTGGATACAGGGTTATCTCGGGGTAACTCCCGATTGCGGAGCATGTCCGGTGACGGGCATCATGCTTGGCGTGAAGCAAGGCGCAGGTAACGAGGCCGAGGCCACCCGGACGGGCGGTCGCGCGCCCTCCCCATGGCGGTGGGGCAGGGGCAAGGCCGTCGAAGCCCTCGAATGGGCCCGCCCCTACTGGACGCGGGGGGAGGCCGGCCGCGAGACGCCGCCGGAGCTGCTCCGCGTCCTCTACCTGAGCTGGGTCGCCGCGTTCGTCCTGAAGGTCCTCGGGGCCTCGTGGGACGTGTCGTGGCACTTCAAGTGGCTGCGCGACGACCTGGCGCCGCCGCACCTGCTCAACAGCGCGGGCACGGCCATCGTGCTGGCCCTCACGATCGTGCACAGCTACACGGGGTACGGCGTCGACCGCACCGCCCAGCGGCTGGTCCAGTGGGGCACCGGCGCCTTCCTCATCGCGGTGCCCATCGACCTGATCAATCACCGGATCAACGGGGTGGACATCACCTCGTGGAGCCCGTCGCACATGCTGCTGTACATCGGCACGGCGTTCATGATCGCCGGAGTGATCCGAGGCTGGTACCTCTACGCGCCCGAGGGCAGGGCGCGCACGGTCGTGCTGGGCGCCTTGTTCGTCTTCATGCTGGAGAACACGCTCTTCCCGAGCGAGCACCAGGAGTACGGCGTGCTGGAGCTGGCCTCCTTCGTCCGCGGGGCGCCGTACGCCGAGCCGACACTGCTGGACTTCGCGGCCAAGCAGATGGGCCGGCCCATCGACGTCACCATGGCCGAGAAGTTCTCGCTTCCGGTGCCCGACTGGGTGTACCCGATGTGGTTCGGCATCGCCGCGGTGCTCGTGCTGATCATGGCCCGGGCGCTGGTCGGCCGCCGGTGGACCGCCACCGCGGTGGCGGGCGTCTACGTCGGCTACCGCGCCCTCATCTGGCCGATGTTGTACTTCACCGGCTTCCCGCCCTCGGCCGTCCCGTTCTTCCTGCTCGCCGCCGCCGTCTGCGTGGACGTGGCGTTCCTGCTGCGGCTGCCGGTCGCGCGGGCGGCGCTCGGCGCCGCCCTGGTCACCGTGGGCGTCTACGGCGGCCTCGCCGTGCAGGACCGGCTGCTGGAAGCCCCGCCGTACCTGCTGGCCTCGGCCCCGGTGACCCTCGTCGCGCTGGGCGCGGCCTGGTACGGGGTGGAGTGGTACCGCCGCCGTCGTTCCGGCGAGCCCGAGACCCCCGCCGCCCTGCCCCTCGGCACCCCCGCCGCCCCCGGCCCGGCGACCCCCTGACACAACCCCGGCCCGGCGTCTCCCGCGAGAGGCCGGGCCGGCGTCGTCCTGTGCCTTCGCGCCGAACGGGTGCCGCGGTCCCGCGTCAGGCTACGGGGGCGCGGGTGAGGGCGACGGCCACGCCGTAGGCGACGCCCATCACCGTTATCTCGAGCGCCGCCCAGGCGGCGAACGCCGTCGCCCGCCGCTGGGCGACGGCCGGCAGCAGGCGCCAGCGGATGTTGGCCCCCAGCAGGGCGACCGCGCCCACGCAGAGGACCTTGACGATCACCAGTTGGCCGTAGTGCGTGGTCAACAGCGACCCGGGCAGCCGCGTGGTAGGCGACAAGGCCAGCTCGACCAGCCCGTTGAACAGCCCGGACAGGGCCACCACGGCCAGGGCCACGGTGGCCAGCCGGGAGAACCTCGGCAGGGCCCGGGCCAGCAGGTCGCGGTGCCGGGCGAGCAGCACGGCCATCGCCACCAGGCCGCCCGTCCACATCGCGGCGGCGACGACGTGCAACTCCATCGAGACCATGCTCAGTTCGTGCCAGTACCAGTTGGACGCGTGCCCGCTGACCGGCAGGGGGAGCAGGCCGAACACCGCGACGACCACCCGGATCTCGGCGGGCACGTTCTCGCCGAAGCGCACGGCCAGCAGGCCGAAGAAGGTGAAGGCCAGGGCGCACGCGGCGCTCATCACCAGCCCCTGGCCCGAGCCGATGGCCTCGACGTAGGCCGCGGGGTCGGGCGCTCGGCCGGGGGAGAGCTCGGCCGCGCTGAGCACCATGGCGGCCAGCGCCGTGACGGTCCAGCCGAAGGCCGCGAGCACCGCCCAGGTGCGGGCCGTGGACAGGACGGGCTCGGTGCGTCCTGGGTCGTCGAAGCCGACCAGCTTGGGCAGCAGGCTGAGTCCGATGGCGGCCAGGGCGCACAGATTCATGGCCAGGCGGGTCACCGGCAGGCCGTACTCCACCAGCGGCCCCGGGATCGCGATGCCGGGAACGCTGTCAGGCGAGGTCCACCACGTCGCCACCACCACCGCCACCAGCGCCGCCCCGGCCAGCCTCCACACCGGCCCCCGTCGCGCTCCTCGCGACGCCGTCGCGACGCTCCGCCCGACGGTGTCCCTCTCCTCTCCGAGCCCGTCCTCCGCGCCCCGGCCCATGGCGTGCTCACCCTCGGGGGCCTCCTCCGCGACTTGGGCGATGGTCTGCTCGCCTGCGGGACCGGTCTCCGCGGGCCGAGCGGTGTCCTGTTCGCTTCTGGGACGGGCCGTCGCGCGGGGGTCGACGGGCGGGGGAGTCCGGTCGGTGCCGGAGTGCCGGGGGACGGTCGCGCTGGTGGTCTCGTCGGTGGGACTCACGCGTCGCCTCCGGGGGCCGGGCGGCTCTGGCGGGCGACGACGAGGATGCCGAGGCCCGACAGCAGCAGGGCGGCGACGAGCAGCCCCCATACCCAGCCGCCGCCGCTCGTCCCCGGTGCCGCCGCGCCGGCGATCGGCTGCGCGGCTGGGGGAGCCTGCCCCGCTACCCCGGACGGCGCCGGTGGCTCCCCCGCTCCGCCGGAGCCGGTCGCCGGTGTGGTCCCGCCGGGTTCGGCGGGGCCGGCGGAGGGCGTCGTGGACGGGGAGGCGGGAGCCGCGGACCCGGTGGCGGCGACGGTGAAGCCGATCTTGCCGGTGACCGGATGCCCGTCGTTGGAGACGATCTGGTATCCGATGACGTACGCGCCGGCCGCGCCCGCCGCGACCGACGCCGGCACCTCGGCCGTCACCTTGGCGTCCACGACCCGCACGGCCGCCTTGGCGACCCTGCCGTCGGGCCCGGTCAGCGCCACCTGGGCGAAGTCGGCCCGCACCGGCTGGTCGAAGGTCAGCGTCACCTGGGCGGGCAAGGAAGCGAGCCGGGCGCCGTCCTTGGGGTCGCTGCCCGTCAGCACGTTGTGCGCCAGGGCGGGCGCGACCGCCACCGCGAGCGCCGCGAAGGCCACCGCCAGGACCGTCAGCAGTCGTCTCACTCGGCGCTCCGGCCGTGACAGGACCTCAATTGACTTGACCTTTCCGTCGTTTCCACCGGACGCTGCCATGGTGCCACCTATGAGTCCCGGTGAGGCGGCCGAGGGCGTGGCTAGGATTGGCGGGTGGAGCCAAGGCTGCTGTACGACGGCGCGGCCGCGCATTACCGCCGCTACCGCAACGCATACGGCGACGAGGTCATCGCCTACATCGCGCGCGTGCTGGCCCTCGGCAAGCGCTCCAGGGTGCTCGATCTCGGCTGCGGTCCCGGCACGCTGGCCATCCCGCTGTCCCGCTTCGCCGGCACGGTCCTCGCCGTCGACCCGAGCGAGGACATGCTCGCCGAGGGTTCGCGCCGGGCGCCGTCCGGCATCCTCTGGATGCAGGGGGACTCCACCCGTCTCGCGGGGCTGCCGCTCGGCCGTGTCGACCACGTCGTCATGGGCCGCTCGTTCCACTGGATGCGGCGCGCGCGGGTGCTGTCCGACCTGGACGCCATGCTCCCGCCGGACGGGGCCGTCGTGCTCGTGGGGCCGACCCGCGATCCGGTGGAGCCGCCGTGGGAGCCGGTGGTGCAGGCGGTGCGCAACCGGTTCGGCCTCGAATGGCGGGTGAACGACGAGTCCTTCCGGCAGTCGGGGCGCCATCACAGGGAGGTGGTGGCCGAGTCGGCGTTCCGCGAGATCTCCACGGCGCGGTTCGACCGCGTGGTGCGGCGCGACACCGAGCAGGTGGTGGGGTTGCAGCTGTCGTTCTCCTACTCCACGCCGGCCCGGCTCGGCGACCGCACCCTCGACTTCGTCGAGGCCCTGGGCGCGGCCCTGGCGGCCGCCAACCCCGGCGGCGTCTGGGAGGAGCGCTTCACCACCGAGGTCCTCACCGCCCGCCGCCCCCCGACCACCGGGTCCTGACGCCGCCGTCGGTTCGGGGGAGAAGTGGGTCTTTATCGGAGGGGGGTGCGGCGACTACCATCCGGGCACGCCTCGTCACTCAGGAGCCGCGCCGGTGAGCACCCTTCCCCCCGTCACCCCGCCGTACGACCCGCCTCTCGCCTTGGCCGAGCCGGTCAGGAGGGTCGGCCCGCGCTGGGTCGCCTTCATCTCGCTGGCCAACCTGGTCCTGTGGATGGCGTACTTCGGCCCGCTCCAGGTGCTGCTGCCACGGCAGATCGCGCTGGTGACGGACCTGGGAGGCAAAGAGGGCGCCCTGGCTTGGGTGACCGGCGCCGGCGCCGCAGTGGCGATGGTGTTCAACCCGGTGGCCGGGGCGTTGTCCGACCGCACCGCCGGGCGTTTCGGCAGACGCCACCCGTGGACGCTGCTCGGTGCGGTGGCCGGTGGGCTCGGCCTGGCCTTTCTCGCCTTCCAGGGCTCGTTCGCGGGCGTGCTCATCGGCTGGTGCCTCGCGCAGGCCGGGCTGAACGCCATGCAGGCCGCGCTGACGGCCGGCGTCCCCGACCACGTGCCGGTGGGCCAGCGCGGCGAGGTGTCGGGGTGGATCGGCGTGCCGCAGACGCTCGGGGTGGTGCTGGCGGTCGTGCTGGTGACGATGGTCGCGACGACCACGGGGGCCGGATACCTGCTGATCGCCGCCCTGGTGCCGCTGGGCGTGCTGCCGTTCGTCCTGACCACGCGGGACGCGCCGCTGCCGGCGCGGCTGCGGCCGCCGTTCAGCCTGAGGGGGTTCGTGGGCGGCCTGTGGGTGAGCCCGCGCGCGCACCCCGACTTCGCCTGGGCCTGGCTGACCCGCTTCCTGATGCAGCTCGGCAACGCCGTCGCGCTGTTGTACCTGCTGTACTTCCTCACCGACGCGGTCGGCTACGAGCGGCTGTTCCCCGGGAGCAGGGCCGAGGACGGCCTGCTGGTCCTCATCCTGATCTACACCGCGGCGGTGGTGGTCACCGCCGTGGCCGGCGGGGTGGTCTCCGACCGGATGGGACGGCGCAAGATGCTCGTCACGGTCTCGGGCGCGATCAGCGCGGCGCCTTTCGTGATCATGGCGTTCTGGCCGCTGTGGCCGATGGTCGTGGCGGCCGCCGTGATCATGGGCGTCGGCTTCGGCATCTATCTCGCGGTGGACAACGCCCTGGTCACCCAGGTGCTGCCCGCGGCGACCGGCCGGGCCAAGGACCTGGGCCTGATCAACATCGCCAACTCGGGCCCCCAGGTGCTGGGGCCGGTGATCGCCGGCCCGATCGTGTCGGGCCTGGGCGGCTATCCGGTGCTCTACCTCACCGCGGCCGCGCTGACGCTGCTCGGCGCCGGGCTGGTGTGGAAGATCCGCGCTGTTCCCTGATCGCTCATTCGCCCAGCCGGTAGGTCTCAAGGCGCCCGCACATGCCGAGACGCGGCTCGGCGGCCGCGGACATGACGCGCGCCTGCCTGAGGTGCGCGGTGTCGCCGTCGCGAAGCGCCCGCAGGTGGGCGCCGGTGGCCTCGGCCGCCCGCAGGGCCCCCGACCGCCACCGCTCCTCGAAGGAGCCGAGCTTGCCCGACACGATGCGCGCGGCCTGCCGGTGGAAGGCGGCGAGCCCCTCCTGGCCGCGCTCGCGCAGTGCGAGGAACCCCTCGATGGCGACGTCCCTGCGCCGCCGCGCGTCGGCCTCGTCCGTGACCGCCGCTATCTCGGCGTACGCCGCCGGGTCGTCGAGCACGTCGGGCGGGAAGGTGAACACGGCGTCGCCCGCCTCGGGCAGGCCGCTGTTCTGCATGACGACCACGATGCGCAGGCGGGCGTCGTCGTTGACCAGCCGGTGGATGGTGCCCGGTGTGAACCACACGACCGCGCCGGGCGCGAGCGGGGTCTCGTCGTACCCCTCCCACGTCAGCGTCTGGACCGAGCCGGCGCCCTCCACGACGACGTACGCCTCCGAGCACAGCAGGTGCATGTGCGGTGAGCCGCCGCAGGCGCCGTCGGCCGAGGGCCAGTCGTAGACGCGCAGACCCGAGACGCCGACGCCGCCGGGAAAGCCCATGACGGGGCCCATGACGGGGCCAACGGCAGAGGGCGTGACGGTGGGCATGGTGGAGGGCATGGTGGAGGGCACCTCGAGCGCCCTTGAGATGCCCTCCACGTCTTGGGCGGCCGGCTCGCGGACCATGCCGGCCGAGGACTCCGCGTACGCCGGGGACCCTTCGGGCGTCGGGGACTCGGAGGATTCGCGCGGCTCCGGAGCCTCGCCGGCTCCGGGACCTTCCGGGTGCCCGCCCGGGCGTCGGTGCGCGCTCATCGGGCGGCGTCCCCGGAGAGACGGGCCCGCCGGCGCTCCTCGGACGCGCCCGTGGCGACCCCGTCCGGGAGCGGCGCTGGAAGATCACGGCGGCGCAGGTGCCGCTCTCCGCCGCCGTGATCCGATCGTGTCCCGCCGGCGACGGGCGTCGCGGCCGGCGTCCCGCGGGGAACTCTGGCGCCGGGGACGGTGGCGGCGGGCGCGATCGCGCTGCGTGCGCGCGCGCAGGCGGTGGCCTGGCCGGACGCGCCGTCCGTCCGAGACGTGGCGGCCCGCGCTCGTCTGCGCACCCGACCCTCCGAAACATTTCATAAGTTTTATGACAGTTTTCGTGGCAGCAACCTAAAACGGCCGGGCGATAAACGTCAAGGCCGTCCACCCGTGGGGTGGACGGCTGAAAGTTTCACGGACGGGACGCGACGGGCCGTTAGAGCTGCGGCCGGGCGGTGCTGTCGCGGATGAGCAGGTCGGTGGCCAGTTCGACCCGCCGGGTCTCCAGCGAGTCGCCGCGCGAGATCTCCAGGGCCATGCGGGTGGCCAGCGCGGCCATCTCCTCCAGCGGCTGGCGCACGGTGGTCAGCGGCGGCCACGCCGAGCGGGCCAGGGGCAGGTCGTCGAACCCCACGACGCTCAGGTCGTCGGGCACGCGGAGCCCGGCCCGGCGCACGGCCTCGAACACGCCGAACGCCTGCATGTCGCTGCCGGCGAAGACCGCGGTGGGCCGGTCGGGCAGTTCCAGGAACGCCTTGCCGTGGATGTGGCCCGAGTCGACCAGGAAGTCGCCGTAGCGGATCAGCTCGGGGTCGACGGCCACCCCGGCGGTCTCCAGGGCGGCGCGGTAGCCGTCGATGCGCGCCCGGCTGCACAGCATCTCGGCCGGCCCGCCGATCATCCCGATGCGGCGGTGGCCCAGCTCCAGCAGATGGCGGGTCGCCGCCAGGCCGCCGTGCCAATTGGTCGCGCCGACCGAGGCGACGTCGGGAGCGGGCTCGCCCTCGGGGTCGACGATGACGAAGGGGATGGACCGCGCGAGGAGCTGGCCGTGCTGGCGGCGGGTCAGCTTCGAGGCGACCAGGACGACGCCGTCGGTGCGGCGGGCGGCGATGCGGTCGAGCCAGTCGCGGCCCGGCCCGGAATGGGTGTGCAGCACGGAGACCACCACGGCCGCGTCGGCCTCGCGGGCCGCCGTCTCGGCGCCGCGGATGATCTCCATGGCCCACGGGCTCTCTATCTCGGCGAAGACCAGGTCGATGAGGCCGACCGGGCCGTCCCCCTGGCCGGTGCGGCGCCGGTAACCGTGTTCGTGGAGCAGGCGCTCGACCCGGCGGCGCGTCTCGGGCGCCACCTCGGGGCGGCCGTTGACGACCTTGGACACCGTCGGGACCGAGACTCCGGCCTCCTCGGCGATCAGAGCGATGGTGACCCGCCTCTTCGCTGACATGCGACGGAGTGTATCCGAAAGCTTTCGGAATTTCCCGGCCGGGGCCACTGTTCCGTGCGGCCCTCGGGACGCCATGCTGTCCTCGGCATCGCGAACCCGTTCCTGTGTGGCTATTGACGTGTTACGTGCGGTTTACGTACTCTCCGGGTCACGAAATATTCGGGGGTGCCAAAGAAACTTTCAAAGTTCTCGGGGCGGAGTACGGAGCTCTCGCAGCGGGTGCGTTATGAGGAAGGAACCACGAGGATGTCGTTGAGTCGGCGAAGTGTGGTCTTACTGGCCGCGACGGCGGCGCTGCTGGCGGGAGGCTGCGGCGGGCAGACGAACACGGGCGGCGCGGCGACGGGGACCGCGTCGGCGGGCAAGGTCACCGTCGAGTGGTGGAACATCTCCACCACCGAACCCATGAAAAGCTTCTACGCGCAGAAGGTCAAGGAGTACCAGACCGCACACCCGAACGTCACGATCAAGAACGTCCCCATCGAGAACGAGGCGTTCAAGGCCAAGCTCGCCACGGTGACGCAGTCGGGGAAGACCCCCGACGTGTACACCACCTGGGGTGGTGGCGTGCTGAAGCAGCAGATCGACGCCGGGCTGGTGAAGGACCTCTCCTCCGAGGCCGCCACCTGGATCGCCGACTTCACTCCGGCCTCCCTGGCGGCCTACCAGTTCGACCAGAAGACCTACGCCATCCCGCAGGACATCGGCATGGTCGGCTTCTGGTACAACAAGGACCTGTTCAAGAAGGCCGGCATCGCCGCGGCGCCCGCCACCTGGACCGAGTTCATCGACGCCGTCAAGAAGCTCAAGGCGGCGGGCGTCACCCCCATCGCCCTCGCCGGCAAGGAGAAGTGGCCCGGTCACTACTACTGGGCCTACCTCGCCATGCGCATCGCGGGCCTGGACGCGCTCAAGCAGGCCGCGGTCGACCACGACTTCAACAAGCCCGACTTCGTCGCGGCCGGCCAGAAGCTCAAGGAGCTGGCCGACCTGCAGCCCTTCCAGAAGGGCTTCCTCGGCGCCGCCTACTCCACGCCCGACGGCCAGGCCGCCCTCATGGGCAACGGCAAGACCGCCATGGAGCTGATGGGCCAGTGGGCGCCGACCGTCGAGAAGGACGCGAGCAAGAAGGACCTGGGCGACAAGCTCGGCTTCTTCACCTTCCCGTCCGTCGACGGCGGTAAGGGCTCGGCCACCGACGCCTTCGGCGGCGGCGGCGGGTACGCGGTCGGCGTGAACGCCCCGCCCGCGGCCGTCGACTTCCTGAAGTTCCTCTCCAGCAAGGACGTCCACGCCGCGGCGGTGGAGACCGGAGGCATCCAGCCCGTGCTCAAGGGCGAGGAGAGCGTCGTGAAGGACCCGAACCTCGCCGTCGTCGCCAAGACGCTGGCCGGCGCCTCCGGGTTCCAGCTCTACCTCGACCAGGCCTACCCGCCGGCCGTCGGCCAGGAGGTCAACGACAGCGTGGCCGCGCTTATCGCCGGCTCCAAGACCCCCGAGCAGGTCACCCAGGCCGTCACCGAGACCGCCAAGTCCGAATAGCCGGAAGGCGGACGGGGGACCACGCGCGCCGGGACGGGCGCGCGTGGTCCCCCATCCGCGGCCCGCCCCCCATCGACCACCGAGCGGCACCGCGCCGCTCTTCCCCAGGGCTGCGCCCGGGGCTCCACGCTGAGGAAGACGATGACACGACCCGCGCTGACCGACAGGCCCGCGGCCGCGGCCGACCTGCCGCGCCGGGCCGGGCCAGGCTCCGCGCCCTCCGCACGCCGTCGCCGGTTCAGGGGTCTGGCGACGATCACGCTGTTCCTGCTGCCGGCGCTCGTGTTGTTCGGGCTGCTGGTGCTGGCGCCGATCGTGCTGGCCGCCTACACCAGCCTGTACAAGTGGAACGGGCTCGGCGGACTGCCGCAGAACTGGATCGGGCTGGACAACTTCACCCGGATGTTCGCCGACGACGTCTTCCTCGGCGACCTCCGCCGCGGCGCCGTGCTGATCATCCTGTCCCTGGTGATCCAGCTCCCGCTCGCCCTGGCGATCGCCATGCTGCTCAACCAGAAGATGCGCGGCCGGGCGTTCTACCGGCTGCTGTTCTTCGCCCCGTACGTGCTCTCCGAAGTGATCACCGGTGTGCTGTTCAACATGATCCTGTCGCCGGAGTCGGGCCTGGCCAACCAGATCCTCGGCGCCATCGGCCTTTCGAGCCTGGAGTCGAGCTGGCTGGCCGAGCCGGACACGGTCATGATGTCGCTGTTCCTGGTCATGGTCTGGAAGTACTTCGGCTTCCACATGATCCTCTACTTGGCCGGCCGCCAGTCCATCCCCAAGGAGCTCGGCGAGGCGGCCTCGATCGACGGCGCCGGCCCCTGGAAGCAGTTCCGGTACGTCACCTTGCCGCTGCTCGGGCCGACGATCCGTATCAGCGTGTTCCTGTCCATCATCGGGGCGATCCAGCTCTTCGACCTGGTGTGGGTGCTCACCGCCGGCGGGCCCATCCACTCCTCCGAGACCATGGCCGTCACGATGTTCCAGTTCGGCTTCAAGCGCTCCCAGATCGGCTACGGCAGCGCCATCAGCGTCGTGATGTTCCTGATCAGCCTGGTGTTCGCGCTCGGCTATCAGCGGTTCGTCATGCGCCGCGACACACAGGGAGCGATCACCACCATGGGAGACCAGCGATGACCGCGCACGTCAGGGAGCGGACGGGGCCCCGCCTCGGCATGCTCCGCTCCATCTCGCTGCACACGGTCGTGATCATCCTCGGCGCGTTCGTCGTGGTACCGCTGCTGTTCGCCGTGATCGGCGGGTTCAAGGACACCGGCCAGCTCTCGACCAACCCCTTCGGCCTGCCCTCGCCCTGGGTCCCCGAGAACTACACCGACGTGCTCTTCTCCGGCTCGTTCTGGCGCCAGCTCGTCAACAGCATCTTCGTCGCGGTGGCCACGACGCTCATCGTCGTCGGGCTGTCGGCCATGGCGGCGTACGTGTTCGCCCGGTTCGCCTTCCGCGGCAGGGAGTTCCTGTACACGCTGTTCGCGATGGGGCTGATGTTCCCGTTCGCCGTGGCCATCCTGCCGCTGTTCGTCCTGCTGCGGACCCTGGGGCTGCTGGACAACCCCTTCGGCGTGATCCTGCCGCAGGCCGCCTTCGGGCTGCCCATGACGATCATCATCCTGCGCGCCTTCTTCCGCACCATCCCCCGGGAGGTGGAGGAGGCCGCGACGATCGACGGCTGCACTTCGTTCGGCTTCTTCTGGCGCATCCTGCTGCCGATGGCCCGGCCGGCCCTGGCCACCGTGTCGGTGCTGGCGGTCGTGGCGAGCTGGAACAACTTCTTCCTGCCGCTGGTGATCTTCAACGACCCCAACTGGTGGACCATCCCGCTCGGCGTGCAGCAGTTCACCGGGCAGTACTCCGCCGACACCGCCCGGATCCTCGCCTACATCGTCCTGGCGATGGTGCCCGCCCTCGCGTTCTACGCCGTGGCGGAGCGCCAGCTCATCGGCGGACTCACCGCGGGAGCGACGAAGGGGTGACCGACCCGAACGACATACCGAGCTTCCACGGCCGATAAGGCCATCTCCGAAGGAGCGCTGATGACCCTGCGTGTGTCCGGACCCCAGTTAGTCGCCGCCGACGGTACCCCGGTGCGGCTGCGCGGAGTGGGTCTCGGGGGCTGGATGAACATGGAGAACTTCATCACCGGCTACCCGGCCAACGAGTCGACCATGCGCGACGCCGTGCGCGACGTGCTGGGGGAGGAGCGGGCGGCGCTGTTCTTCGACCGGTTGCTCACCTCCTTCTTCGGCCCCGACGACGCCGCCCTGCTCGCCGCCATGGGAGCCAACTGCGTCCGGATCCCGGTGAACTACCGTCACTTCGAGTCCGACGACCGGCCGATGGAGATCATCGAGGACGGCTTCCGCCACCTCGACCGCGTGATCGGGCTGCTGGCCGAGCGGCGCATCTACAGCGTCATCGACCTGCACGCCCTGCCCGGCGCGCAGAACCAGCACTGGCACTCCGACAACCCCACCCACGTCGCGTCGTTCTGGCGGCACCGGCACTTCCAGGACCGCGCGGTCCACCTGTGGGAGGTGATCGCCGACCGCTACAAGGACAACCCGTGGGTCGCCGGGTACAACCCGATCAACGAGCCCGGCGACGTCGGCGGCCGGGTCATCGGGCCGTTCTACGACCGCCTGGTCAAGGCGCTGCGCGCCGTGGACCCCGCCCACGTGCTGTTCCTGGACGGCAACACCTACTCCACCGACTTCTCGATCTTCCGTGAGGTGTACGAGAACACGGTGTTCGTCTGCCACGACTACGCGCTCGCCGGGTTCGCCCACGGCGGCCCGTACCCGGGGTACACGCGCGGCGAGTGGGTGGACCGCGGCGAGCTGGAACGGGCCTTCGAGAAGCGCACCACCTTCCAGCGGCAGACCGGCACCCCGCTGTGGGTCGGCGAGTTCGGCCCGGTCTACACCGGCGACCCCGCGATCGACGCGCAGCGCTACCAGATCCTGGCCGACCAGCTGGAGATCTTCGACGGCTACCAGGCCGGCTGGTCGCTGTGGACCTACAAGGACGTCGGGTTGCAGGGCCTGGTGCACGCCGACCCCGAGGGGCCCTACCTGCGGCGCTTCGGCGACTTCGTGGCCAAGAAGAAGCGGCTGGGCGCCGACCGCTGGGGTTCCACGATGGAGGAGTCCTCCGACGTGCTCGCCCCGCTGCACCGGCTGGTCGAGGAGGAGTTCCCGCACTGGGAGCCCTACCCGTGGGGCGCCCGCTACCAGACCGACGACCTGCTCCGGCACATCCTGGTCGCCCAGGCGCTGGTGCCGGAGTACGCCTCGCTGTTCGGCGGGCTGGACGACAGCGAGCTGCTCGCCCTGGCCGACTCCTTCGCCCTGGCCGGCTGCGCGCGGCGCGACCGGCTCATCGAGCTGCTCACCGCCAACCTCACCTCGGGCGCCGCCTGACCGCGGGACCCGCCACGACCCGAAGTGCTCCTGCGACCGGTTCCCCGCGCTCCTCCGGCACCTGACCTCGGGGGAGGCGCCAGAAGCAGGACCGCCCGTATATCCGGCGCATGATCGCCGGGGCCGACGCCGGCCCCGGCGATCACTGTTGACCGGCCCGCTCCATCCATGGCCCTACTCGGCCTGACCCTGAGGAGACCAGTCATGCGCTTCCCGCGCTCGTGGGCGGCGGCCGCCTTGTTATGCCTTCCGCTGTCCCTGTCGCCGTGCATCACGGCCGGGACGGCACAGGCCGCGGCGCCGGTGACGATAGCGAGCTACGACTTCGAGGACGGCACCGCCCAGGGCTGGTCGCCGCGCGGCTCGGGGGTGTCGGTCGCGGCCGTCCAGGACGCCGCCCACTCGGGCTCGGCGTCGCTGCTGACCACCGGCCGCACCGACACCTGGAACGGCGCCTCCGTCACCCCGCCCCTGGAGAAGGGGGTCACCTACTCGGTCACCGCCCATGCGCGGCTGACCGCGGGGACGTCCGCGAACACCATCGCCCTGACCGTGCAGCGCACGCCCGACGGCGGCACCACCACCTACGAGCGGGTCGGCGCGGGCACCGTCACCGACGCGGCCTGGGTGGAGATCAGCGGCACCTACTCCTTCACCACCGACTCGCCCGACCTGCTGCTGTACGCCGAGAGCTCCGACGCCACCGCCTCGTTCTACCTCGACGACGTCACCATCACCGCCGACACCGACCCCGGACGGTCCGGCGTGACCACCGACTTCGAGACCGGCACCGCCCAGGGCTGGTCGCCGCGCGCCTCGGCCACGCTGGCCGTCGCCACCGACCAGGCCCACGGCGGGACCGCCGCCCTCCTCGCCACCGCCAGGAGCGCCTCCTGGGACGGCCCGGCGCGGAGCGTCCTGGGCAAGATGACCAAGGGGTCGAAGTACACGCTGTCGGTGTGGGTGCGGCTCGGACCTGACACGACCGCCGGCGACCTCGGGCTGTCGGTCGAACGCCGGCTGAACGGGACGGCGAGCTACGACCAGGTCGCCGCGCCCACCGCGATCGCCGCGGGCGGATGGACGCAGCTGAAAGGTTCATACACCCTGGCCTACGACGTGGACTTCCTCAGCGTCTACGTCGAGTCGTCCAGCGGAACCTTCCCGTTCTACATCGACGACTTCACACTGACGTACGTGCCCGCCAAGCCCATCCAGACCGACATCCCGGCGGTCAAGGACACGCTGCCGTTCCAGGTCGGCGCCGCCATCTCCCGCGCCCAGACCCTCGGCGGCCATGAGGAGCTGCTGACCCGGCACTTCGACAGCGTCACCCCGGGCAACGCGCTGAAGTGGGACGCCACCGAGCCCCGCGAGGGCGAGTTCACCTTCGCCGACGGCGACTACCTGGTCGACTACGCCGCGGCGCACGGCCTGCGGTTCCGCGGGCACACCCTCGCCTGGCACAGCCAGACCCCCGACTGGGTGTTCAAGGACGGCGACCGGCCCCTCACCGCCGCCCCCGCCGACAAGGCCCTGCTGCTCAAGCGGCTGGAGAACCACATCAGGGCCGTGATGGGCCGCTACAAGGGCAGGATCCAGACCTGGGACGTCGTCAACGAGGTCGTGGACGAGAACCAGCCCGACGGCATGCGCCGCAGCCCGTGGTTCCAGGTCACCGGCTACGACTTCATCCGCACGGCCTTCCGCGTCGCCCGCGAGGCCGACCCGGCGGCCAAGCTGGTGCTCAACGACTACAACACCGAGCTGCCGCGCAAGCGCCAGGCCGTCTTCAACCTGGTCAAGAAGCTCAGGGCCGAAGGCGTGCCGATCGACGCCGTCGGCCACCAGCTGCACGTCAACATCGAGCAGCCCGCCGCCGCCGAGATCGAGAAGACCATCGAGCTGTTCGCCGGGCTCGGCGTGGACCAGCAGGTCACCGAGCTGGACGTGAGCGTCTACACCGACTTCGTCTCCACCTACACCACCGTCCCGCCGGAGGTCCTGGCGCTCCAGGGGTACCGCTACAAGGAGATCTTCGACGTCTTCCGCCGCCAGGCCGCCCGTCTGTCCTCGGTGACGCTCTGGGGCCTGGCCGACGACGGCACCTGGCTGTCCACCTTCCCGATCACCCGGCTCAACGCGCCGCTGCCGTTCGACGACGAACTGCAGGCCAAGCCGGCGTACTGGGGCATCGTCGACCCTGCCCAGTTGCCGCCGCTGACCCGCCGCCTGGACGCGCCGCAGGCGAGCGTGAAGATCGACGCCGAGCGCGAGCAGCAGTGGAACCTGCTGCCCGACACGCCGATCGCCCGGGTGGGCGACCTGGCCGCCCGCTTCCAGGCCCGCTGGTCGGCCGCCGGCCTGGCCGTGCTCGCCGAGGTGGACGACCGCACCTGCGACAAGGCCGACACGCTCACCCTGCGGCTCGGCGGCGCCGCCCGCGTGGTCGCGCGGGACGGCCGCGCCTCCTGGTACCGCACCGCCGCCCTCACGGGCGGATACCGCGCCGAGGCGCTGCTCCCCGCCTCCGCCGCGCTCGGCGGGAAGCTGCCGTTCGAGCTGGTCGCCCACGACGCCAAGGGCGGCAAGGACGTCTCCTGGAAGGGCGAGCTGACGCTGACCGCGCCGGTCAAGCCGACCACCGCCGCCAAGGGCACCCCGGTCGTCGACGGCGTCGCCGACGCCGCCTGGTCCAGGGCCCCCGAGGTCACCACCGCCACCTGGATCCAGGGCGGCTCCGGCGCGACCGCCAAGGTGCGGGCCCTGTGGGACGCCGGGCACCTGTACGTGCTCGCCCGCGTCACCGACCCCGCGCTCAGCGAGGAGTCGCAGAACGCGTGGGAGCAGGACTCCGTCGAGATCTTCGTCGACCCGAACAACGGCAAGAGCAAGGGATACGACGATGACGACGGGCAGTACCGCGTCTCCTTCTCCGGCCGGCAGACCATCGGGGGCACCTTCGACGCCGCGGGCGTGAAGAACAACCTGGTGAGCGCGGCCAAGGTCGTGCCCGGCGGGTACGTCGTCGAGGCGTCGATCGCGCTGCCGACCATCACCCCCGCGAAGGGGGACCTGCTGGGGTTCGACGTCCAGGTCAACGACGCGACGGGGGCCGCCCGCACCGGCGCCGTCACGTGGAACGACTCCTCCGGCCGGTCCTATCTGAGCACGGCGGGATGGGGAGTGCTCGAACTGGGCAAGTAGCCCGGATCGTACAGATCGCAACGAGAAAGGCCGTCCGTGGTGCGCTTCAGCAACCCGATCCTGCCGGGGTTCCATCCGGACCCCTCGATCTGCCGGGTGGACGAGGACTACTACCTGGTGACATCGAGCTTCGAGTGGTTCCCCGGGGTGCCGATCTTCCACAGCAAGGATCTGGTGCACTGGCGGCAGCTCGGTCACGTGCTCGACCGGGCGTCGCAGCTGCCCCTGGACGGCGTACGGCCCAGCGGAGGCATCTACGCACCCACGCTGCGCCACCACGACGGCCTCTTCTACATGATCACCACGCTGGTCGACGGGCTGATGGAGTCGGGCAACTTCATCGTCACCGCCGCCGACCCCGCCGGGCCGTGGAGCGAGCCCTACTGGCTGCCCGAGACCGAGGGCTTCGACCCGTCGCTGTTCTTCGACGACGACGGCCGGGCGTGGGTGCACGGCGCGCGCCCCGCCCGGCAGCGGCGCCACGAGGGCCACACCGAGGTCTGGCTCCGCGAGCTGGACCTCGACGGCATGAAGCTCGTCGGCGAGGAGCACATCCTGTGGGACGGCGCCGTCAAGGGCGCCGTCTGGGCCGAGGGGCCGCACCTCTACAAGATCGGCGGGGCCTACTACCTGCTGGTGTCCGAAGGCGGCACCGAGCACGACCACGCCATCAGCGTCGCCCGCGCCGGCAAGGTCACCGGCCCCTACACCGGCAGCACCCGCAACCCGATCCTGACCCACCGCAACCTCGGCCGCGACCACCCGATCGTGGGCACCGGCCACGGTGACCTCGTGCAGACTCCCGGCGGCGACTGGTGGATGGTGCTGCTGGCCATGCGCCCGTACGGCGGCTACCACTACAACCTCGGCAGGGAGACCTTCCTGACCCCGGTGCGCTGGGAGGACGGCTGGCCGGTCGCCGGCCTCGTCGAGCCCGCCGGGGACGCCCCCTCCGTCCCGCCCTGCCGCTGGCCCGCCCCGCCGGCCTGCGACAACTTCGACACCCCGCGGCTGATGCCCCAGTGGAACCACCTGCGCACGCCCCGCGAGCCGTACTGGACCCTCACCGAGCGCCCCGGCTTCCTGCGGCTGCGCGGCCGCCCCGAGTCGATCACCGAGCGCACCAACCCCAGCCTCATCGCCCGGCGGCAGGAGCACGCGCACTTCGCCGCGCACACCGCCATGGAGTTCGTCCCGGAGAACCGCGAGCGGGCCGGGCTGGCCCTGGTGCAGAACGACGACTTCCACATCCTGCTCGTCATGACGGCCTCCGGCCTGACGGTGATCCGCAGGCAGGACGGCGTGGACCACACCATGGTCCAGGCCGACGTGCCCCCGGGCCGGCTGTGGCTCGGCGTTGAGGCCCACGGGCAGGAGTACCAGATGCTGTACGGCACCCGGCCGGGCGAGTGGCGCCGGCTCGGCGAGCCGGTCGACGGGCGTGTGCTCAGCAGCAGCATGGCGGGCGGCTTCATCGGCGCCTACATCGGCATGTACCTCAGCGGCGAGAACCACCCCACCGGCAACGTCGCCGACTTCGACTGGTTCGAGTACCTCCCCCTCCCGGAGCACTGAGTCACTCCGGCCGCCGGCGGGGCATCGGCCGGCGGCCGCGGCGGGATCGTGGTCGCGCGTCTCTCGTTCGCGGCGCCCGGTGGACCGCGGCGGTCCCGCGCACACCGTGGGGTCCGGGCTGCAACTTTCAGGCGGGATGCGGCGTCGGCGCAGCTCGCGTGATCACGGCTCGTCCCATGCTTGACAGAGATCCAGTGCCGAAGCACTCTCCACTGGACCACCTACGCCCTTGCGTCCGTGACCCACCCGGCGATCGATTGTTAGCGCTAACAACCGAAAGCCGCCGGTCCGGACGGCGCTCGTCCAGCCTGCCGGACCGAACCGGCCGCCCGCACCCCCGAGGAGCCTCTTTGCACAGCAAACGGATACGCGCCATTCTCGCCCCGGTCGCCGCCGCGGCCCTGGTCCTGGCGTCGGGTGCCGCGGCCGTGACCGCCGCCGCGCCGGCGCAGGCCCTGGAGAACGGTGTGGCGCGTACGCCGCCGATGGGCTGGAACAGTTGGAACACCTTCGGGTGCAACATCAGCGAGTCGCTGATCAAGCAGATGGCCGACGCGATCGTGAATTCGGGGTTGCGTGATCTGGGTTACCAGTACGTGGTGGTGGACGACTGCTGGATGAACTCCACCCGTGACTCCGCCGGGAACCTGCAGCCCAACTCCTCGCGGTTCCCCAGCGGGATGAAGGCGCTGGGGGACTACCTGCACGGCAAGGGGCTGAAGTTCGGCATCTACCAGGCTCCGCTGGACAAGACCTGCGCGCAGTACTTCAACAGCTACCCCGGCGCCACCGGCGCCCAGGGGCACGAGGTCCAAGACGCCAGGCAGTTCGCCGCCTGGGGGGTGGACTACCTGAAGTACGACTGGTGCTCGCCGAGCGGCACCATCGACGACCAGGTGCGCACGTTCGCCAAGATGCGCGACGCGCTGGCGTCCTCCGGGCGGCAGATCCTCTACAGCATCAACTCCAACAGCGTGCACGACAAGACCGGGCCACGACGCAACTGGGGCGATGTCGCCAACATCTGGCGGACCACCGAGGACATCACCAACAAGTGGGACACCGGTCAGACCAACGGCTACCCGATGGGCATCCAGAACATCGTCAACGTCACCGTCCCGCTCGCCTCCTACGCCAAGCCGGGGGCGTTCAACGACCCGGACATGATGGAGATCGGCCGCGGCGGCATGACCGACACCGAGATGCGCAGCCATTTCGCCCTCTGGGCGATGATGGCCTCCCCGCTGATCATGGGCAACGATGTGCGCAACATGGACTCCGCCACCCAGACGATTCTGAAGAACGCGAACCTGATCGCGATCAACCAGGACACCCTCGGCCTGCAGGCGACCCAGATCAGCAATGACGGCACCCGCCGCGTACTGGCCAAAAAGCTCAGCAACGGCGACGTCGCGGTCGCCCTGTTCAACCAGAGCGGCAGCACCACCACCATCTCCACCACCGCCTCCGCGATCGGCAAGTCGGGCAGCTCGTTCACCTTGACCGACGCCTGGACCAACGCCACCACCAGCAGCACCGGCTCCATCTCGGCCGGCGTCCCGGCGCACGGCACCGTGGTGTACCGCGTCAGCGGCGGCGGCACCGTCACCCCGTCCCCGACGCCGTCGAGCACGCCGTCGAGCACGCTGGTCAGCGCGGCGTCCGGTCGTTGCCTGGACGTGCCCAACAGCAGCACCACCAACGGCACCCAGCCGGTCATCTGGGACTGCAATGGCCAGGCGAACCAGCGCTGGACGTTCAGCGGGCAGAGCATCCAGGCTCTCGGCAAGTGCCTGGACGCGCCGTCCGGAGCCACGGCCGGTACGAAGGTGCAGATCTGGGACTGCAACGGCGGAACCAACCAGCAGTGGAACCTCACCGCCGAGGGCACGATCCGCAGCGTGCAGTTCAGCAACCTGTGCCTGGACGTCTACAACAACAACACCGCCAACGGCACCACGGTGATCCTGTGGACCTGTGGCTCCGCTGCGAACCAGCGATGGAGCCGGGTGTAGGCGAGCCGCGGCCACCGGCCACGGAGTTCCGAGAGACAGGCCGTCGCGCGGCGGGCAGGGTCGACGTCCTGCCCGCCGCGCCGGCGGGTCAGGCGGCCACGGTCAACGCGCGCTGGTCTCCCAGACCTGGTTGAGCTGACCGCTCAGTGGCGTGTAGTCGATTCTGACGGCGACGGGGCGCTTCGCGGACCTCAGGGCCTTGGTGAAGTCCGCCGTCGAGCAGTACTTGTGGCCGAGGCCGTTCTTCTGGGCGTTATGGCGGTCGGCCGCCCAGGCGGCGCCGCACGAGCGGGTGGTGCGGCTGAACGACAGCCCCGTATACCCGAGCTTGGTCGACTTCCCGCCCCTGGTGAACATGACCGTCGTGTCGTTCACCCGCTTGATCGTGCCGTAGGCGGTCTTCGGCGAGCCGGGCATGGCGAGGACCTCGTAGACGCGCGTGGTGGCGCCCAGCGAGATCCTGACCGGCGTGGGCCCGAGGCCGAGCGCGAACGTGAGATCGGCCGGCTTGCAGCGGGTGGTGCCCAGCCCCTTGGCGTCGACCTTGACGACGCCCTCGGTCTCCTTCAGACCGCACGCCGAGGTGACCCTGCGGACGTCGGCACGCGCGTAGGCGACGCGCTTCTCCTTGGCGCCCGCGATGGGAGCGAAGGTGTAGCGAGGAGGACCGCCCTTCGGGTGGAGGGTGGCCTTGAGCGGCCTGACGCGCAGGACGCCCTTCCCGTCCGCCCACGCGAACCCGTAGATGACCCTCGCCCCGGAGGCGGCGAAACCCCCGGACGTCGCGGAACCCCCGGACGACGGGGACGTCACGGTCATCGCGACCGGTGCGGCCGCCTGAGCCGAGCCGGTGAGCGGAGCGGCGACGCAGAACGCGACGAGCGCGGTGACGGCGAGCGGGCGCAACATGAAGATGATCTCCTGGGGTGGATCGGGCCAGATGTACGGCCCGACCTTATGTTCCCTGATCGCCCATCCAAAAGGGACAAATACCCATAAACAAAGAACCGACCGGTCGCCGAGCCAGGACGACTCCCCGCTCGTCGGCCCCCCCAACGTTCAGACCGGTCCGGCGTCTGAACGACCGGCGACGGTGATCGCCCGTCCGCGGTGGTCAATCGCGTGCCCTGCGGCCGCTACATTACAGTCGTAATGGAGGTGGGCATGCGAGAACGGTGGATGCCTGATGCGCGCCGCACCGCGGTCGCCGACGCGGTGGGAAGGCTTCTGATGCGCGGCCACGGCACGTTCCCCGGCATGCGGGAGATCGCCGCCGAGGCCGGGGTGACGACCGGGACCCTGCAACACCACTTCAGCACCAAGGAGGAGATGCTCCTGTTCGCGCTGGAACACCACTGCCGGCGCTGCGCCGACCGGCTCCGGGCCCAGTCAGGAGAAGACGCGCGATCCCCGCGTCAGGTGCTGTCCGCGATCGTCAGGGCGTTGCTTCCACTGGATGAGGAGCGCGCCGCCGAGACGAGCGTGGCCAAGGCGTTCATGTCGCACGCCACGACCCACCCGGGTTTCGCCGAGCACTACCGCGCGCAGCGGGAGATCCTGCTCGATCTGCTCAGGGAACAGTTCGAGCGCGCGGACGTCCCGCGTCCCGCGGTCGCCGCCACGATCCTGTCGCAGGCGATCGACGGGATGCGTACGGACTGCCTGCTCCTCGGCCCGGACGCCGTCCAGATCGACGCCGTCCTCGACCAGCTCCTTCCGCGCGCGTGACACCAACGCCACGCCGTCTTCGCATTCACCTTCGTTCACCGGGATGCCGCATGAGAAGCGTCGAGTTCAGCACCACGACGATCCTGTCCGCTGCCGTCGAGGAGGTCTTCGAGCACCTGGCCGACCCGGACAACCACGTTGGCCTGTCCCCGCTGGTCGTCGAGGTCCGCGACGTCCGCCGCGGGCAGGACGCGGTGCACTTCACGGCGGTCGAGCGGTTCACCTTGGGGCCGTTGCGACATGACAACGTCATCGAGGTCACGCTGCACCTGGGGGAGGGCGCCATAACCGGCGACGTGGTCAGCCCCGGCGGCGTCCGGGTGGCCTACGGCTACCGCATCGACCCGGTGCCCGGTGGAACCCGGGTGGTCGACCACTACCGGCTGTCGGCGCCCTTCGGGCTGCTGCGGTTCGCGACGAGCCAGGCGAAGAAGGTGCAGGTGGCACGCGGCAGGGAACTGGCACGCCGTTTCGCGGCGAAGCGCTCCCAAGCGTGACAACGCGGGAGGCGAGCAGGCCGCGGCCGTGCGCTCCGCACGCCGACACCGTGAGCGGGCCTGACCCGAAGGCCTCCGCTGGAAGCGGGCACCCGTCAAGCGGCTTGCGCGCGAACTCCGGTTCCAGGCGTACGGGTCGCCGGGTGGTGCGCCTGGAACCGGACACCGGTGGTGCGGGGGGTCAGGTGCGGGCGACGGCCACGACGTTGTACGGGGTGGTGGGGGTGGGGGGTGTGGTGAAGCGGCCGTTGGGGAGGTAGAGGCGGTCGCCGAAGGCCGCGATCGTGGTGGGGATGTCGAAGCGGTCGTCCACCAGCCTGCGCACCACCTTCCCTGAGGTGGCGCCCCGGTCCAGAAGCAGGGACGTCACGGTGTTCAGGCTGTTCTGCACGACGTGCAGGACGCGGCCGTCCAGCAGCAGGCCGTCGCCGTCGATCAGGGACTCGCCGCCGAGGTCGATCGTGGTGGCGACGCCCGTCGAGGGGACGACGCGGAACAGCTTGCCGGTGCCCGACTGGACGATGATCAGGCCCGTGCCGTCGGGGGTGGGGGCGATGCCGTTGACGTTGAACCCGGCCGTGTAGACGATGTCGCCGGTCAGGGGCACCCGCACCACCTCGGTCGGCAGCGCTCCGCCGCGCCCGAACGGCAGTTTGTACAGCACCGGGTTGACCGAGTCGGTGAAGTACGCCGCGTCAGGGGTGAGCACGACGTCATTCACGAACGAGGCCTCGGTGGCCAGGCGGTAGCTCGCGAGCACCGCGCCGCTGCGGGTGTCGATCACGCGGGCGTCGCCGCCGGTGCCGCCGGCGACGAACAGCCGGCCGCGCGGGTCGATCTTCAGGCCGAGCGAGGGGGTGCCGGGTCCGGGGCTGATGACGCGGCCCTGGCCCGTGCGCAGGTCCGCCCGGTAGATCTCGCCGGTCGCGCGGGAGCCGAAGTACGCGACAGGGCCCGGGCCGATGGCGATGCCCTCGGGCGGGAAGCCGTCAGGGAGGGGGAAGTCGCTCGGATAGGCCTGGTGAGCCGGCCCGCCCGCGGGGGTGAAGGTTCCGGAGACGGAGGTCGGGGACGTTCCGGGGCTCGCTCCTGTCTCGGCCGTCGCGGCGGCCGGCGCTCCGACGAGCAGACCCAGGAACCCGGCTAAGAGAACTGCCACCTTCATCAGACAACATCCCATCTGTCGACAGTGCGGCGAGTGTGGTGATCGTATCCGATGCCCACTCGGCTGATCCGTTCTGTAGGGAGGAGTGGGCGACTGCGGTCGCCTACGGCTCCGAGTGGGTGACGGCGATCACCCGAGGCACGCTCCTCACACGTCGGTGACCATGAGGCATGGGGTGAACACGCCGATCGCACGTTCCCCGCGCATCGCTCTCGGCCTGCTCGAACTCGTGTGTCCGCCTTGATCCGCAGATCGCTCGGCGGAAGGGGCGGGCGCTGGTCGCGTCCTGCGGAAGAGAGAGGGGGGTGGGGGTGTTGTGGGGGGTCGGGTGTCCGGCGAGGCGCCGGGGGCCGCGAGGGGAGAGGTCGATGAGCTACGAGGAGTACCAGCGCGGGTGCCTGTTCTTCGAGGCCAGGGACTATGCCGAGGCGGCGCGCATCCTGGCGCCGGTGGTGGCCGCCGAGCCGGGCAACCGGGCGGCCGTCGAGCTGCTGGGCAGGGCCTACTTCCACAGCGCCCAGCTCGGCCGCGCCGAGCAGAGCTTCCGTCGCCTGCTGGAGCTCGACCCGGCCAACGGCTGGGCGCATGAGGTGCTGGCCCGCACCCTGGAGCGCCGCAGCCGCCACGACGAGGCCGACCGCTACCGCAAGCTGGCCCGCGCGATGGGCGCGGAGGAGGTCGAGGGCACCGACGTGTCGGTGTACGCCGCGAACCTCGCCTAGCGAGTGCGCCCCGGCCCCGAACGTGCACGGGTCCGGCGCCGTAGACGGCGCCGCCCTCGCCGTACCACGACTCGCCGACCCGGCGCCGATCACCTCCAGCACATGCCTGGGTGAAGAGCCGCGCCGGGTGAAGGTGGGTGGTGATCGCACCGGTGCGTCGTTGTTCTTCAGGTCGGGTGCCGTAGGCGTCCGGTCCGTGGCGGGGTGGAGGATCGTGCCGGTTGATGGGGCGCTGGCTTTGGGAAGGGGCGGGGCTGTCACGAATGTGGGGGGTGTTCGGTCTCAGTGGGTGACCGGCCGATGATGCGCCGACCCGAGCGGGGACTCGACTGCGGACGGAAGGGTGGAGGCCGTGGTCTGCGGGCCGTACCGCCCGCTCAGGCCGTTGGCATCGTCGGGATCTCTGGGGGGAGTGCATGATGACCTTGACATGTGTGGATCCGGCCGTCGAGCGGGACCTCGTCCGGCAGCGCCGGTTCGCCGCCGACGCCGCCCATGAGCTCCGCACGCCCCTCGCCGGGCTGCGGGTCAAGCTCGAGGAGGCCGGGCTTCACCCCGAGCAGACCGACCTGCCCGCGCTCATGGAGGCGGCGCTCGGCGACGTCGACCGGCTCCAGGCGATCGTCCGCGACCTGCTGCTGCTCACGCGGGTGACGGCGGAGGCGCCCTCCCCCCATCAGCCCGTCGACCTTGCCGCGGCGGTTCGCGACCAGGTCGTCCCGAGGCAGGGCGGCCCGGACGTCCGGTTGCGCACCGTCGCCGCGGTGACCGTGGACGTGGTTCCCGCCCACCTCGGCAGGCTGCTCGCCAACCTGCTCGACAACGCGCGCAAGCACGCCCGGCGGTGGATCCAGGTCCAGATCCGCCCGCACGACGCCATCGCCGAGCTCACCGTCACCGACGACGGACCGGGCATCCCCGCCCATGAGCGTGAACGGGTGTTCGAGCTCTTCGCCCGTCTCGACGCCGCCCGGTGCCGCGACGCCGGTGGCACCGGTCTCGGCCTGGCCATCGCTCGCGACATCGCGAGGGCGCACGAGGGCACCCTGCATGTGGAGGACGGTCCCGGCGGCGGCGCCCGCTTCGTACTCCGGCTCCCGCTGGCCGCCCGCCCGGCCCTGGGAACCTGCTGACCCGCCGTGACGGAGATGACCGTCCGTCCCGTCCGCTCGGCGTCCGATCCCAGAGGCCCGCTGATCTGCCGTGATGGTGTGCGTCCTGTCTGCTTGGTGGTCGGCGCCGGAGGGGTGTTGGTCTGTTGGGCGGTGGTGGCTGTCCGTCCGGTGCTCGGTGGTCGGCCGAGGGGCCTTCCTGGCTCTCTGTGGGGTGGGTCGGCATGCACGGGTGTCGTCGAGGGGGGCGGCGTTCGCGTGGCTCCGGTGGAGGTGGCGGTGGCGGCCCTTTATAGGGTGCTTTGTGGAGGGGAGACGGGAAGCGGGGAGGCGAGCACGATCATGCAGTCCGGAGATCCGCGGGCGGCCGGTGAGCTCGACCAGGCCGTTTCGGTCTTCGCCGGACTGCGTCCCCGGCTGTTCGGCATCGCCTACCGGGTGCTCGGCAGCACCACGGAGGCCGAGGACGTCGTGCAGGAGATCTGGGTACGGTGGCAGACCACCGACCGCGACGTCGTGGCCGACCCCGCGGCGTTCCTGGCCACGGCGACCACCCGCCTGGCCATCAACGTCGCCATGTCCGCTCGCAAGCGGCGCGAGGTCTACGTCGGCCCGTGGCTGCCCGAACCGGTGGACACCGGCTCCGGCCCCGAGACCGGAGCCGAGCAGGGCGCCGAGCTGGAACTGGCCGTCCTGTTCCTCCTGGAGCGGCTCTCGCCCACGGAACGGGCGGCGTACGTCCTGCGGGAGTCCTTCGACTACCCCTATGGCGACATCGCGGGCATCCTCGGGCTCAGCGAGGCGAACACCCGGCAGTTGGTGAGCCGGGCGCGCAAGCACCTCGCCGCCGAGCGCCGCAAGCCGGTCAGCTCGACCGCGCACCGGCGGCTGCTGAAGGCGTTCCTCGCGGCGGCTCGGAAGGGCGACCTCGCCGCCCTGGAGGAGCTCCTGGCCGCGGACGTCGTCAGCTACTCCGACAGCGGGAAGGCCATGCGGAACGTCGCCCGGGTGCCCGTGGCCGGCCGCACGCGGGTCGCGAGGTTCATGGTCGCGTTCGCGCCGAGGTTCTGGCCGGGCACGGAGATCACGTGGATCGAGGCGAACGGGCGCCCCGCGGTGCTGATCTCGCAGGGCGAGAACGTCACCGCTTTCCTGACCATCAGCGCCTCCTCGGAGGGCATCGACCGGCTCCTGTGGGTGATGAATCCGGACAAGCTTGCGGTCATCGCGCCGGCGGGAGTGGGGTCGGGCTAGGCGTACCGCGACGGGCCCGGCCATACCGTGCAATACCGCGTCAGGCCAGGCTATTTCGGAGTATCCAGAGTATTCCGGGCTGGAGCGTATCCGCGCCGGCCGCGCTGTGCCGGGCCGTTCGGTGACGTGATTTGGGCAGGTTGGGGCCTCTACTGGCGAGTATTCAATGCCATTTCCGGTACTGGTGGGTCTGATGGGATCACGTGCACCACAATGGAAATATGGCTTATCCTCCCCAGTCGCCCCAGCCCCAGCCGAGGGATGAGGACCCGTACCAGCCGATGGGAGGGCCCCCGGCGCCGCCACCCGGATACGGCTCGCCGGCCGATGCGCCGCAGGAGCAGGGGCACGGGGCATACCCACCGCCGGGCGCGGAGCCGCACCCGGGGATGGGATATCCGCCGCCGGGGGCGGGGCCGTACCCCGGCCAGGGGTACCCGCCATCAGGCGCAGGGCCATTCCAGGGTGGAGGAATGTCCCAGGGCGGAGGAGCGCCCGAGGCCGGAGGAGTGCCCCAGGGTGGAGGGGCGTACCCGGGTGGAGGGTCGTACCCGGGGCCGTACTCGGACGGCAGGACGCTCGTCGACGGGGGGTACCCGTCCGGAGCGGGAACGTCCCAGGCCGGCGGGCCGTATGCGGGTCGGGGGCCTTATCCGGGTGAAGGGCCTTATCCGGGTGGAGGGGCGCCCGCCGACGGGGGATACCCGTCGGGCGCGGGGGCGTCCCAGGGTGGGGCGCCGTATCCCGGTGCGGGGTACCCGCCGAGCGGCGGAGGGCCGTATCCCGATCAGGGGCGTCAGTCGCCCGGCGGAGGGCCGTATCCCGATCAGGGGCGCCAGTTGCCGGGCGGAGGGCCGTACCCGGAGCAGGGACGCCCGATGCCCGGCGGAGGGCCGTATCCCGCGCAGGGGTACCAGATGCCGGGCGGGGGGCCGTATCCGGGCGGGGGATATCCAATGCCGGGCCAGGGGCCGCCGCCGCCCGCCAAGAGCGGTAAGGGTGTGCTCGTCGGGCTGATCATCGGTTTCACCGTCGTGCTGCTGGGCGGCGGGGCCGTGCTGGCGGTCATCTACGCCAACTCCAAGCCGGCCAGGCGCGACGTGGCGGTGCAGGTGCCGACCTTCGATCCGCCCACGGACCGGGTGGCGCCGTCCGCCGACCCCTCCGCCGAGGAGTCGCCCGCGAGTGAGCCCGGCGAGCCGACGGCGGCTCCCAGCCAGACCGCGACGTCGCGCCGGACCGAGCCGGGGACCCGGCTCACCAGCGCGGAGTTCGACGACTGGAACTTCAAGTTGGGGAGCGTCAAGTACAGCGCGCGCAAGGTCGGCGGCTGGGACTACGACAGCTGCGCTTCAGTCGACGGCAAGGGCGTGCTGGCCAGGTACGGCTGCGACCGCGCCGTCCAGGTCGCCTACTCCGCCTACGGCGGCAACCTCAAGGCCGTGCAGATCCTGCTGGCCTTCTCCGCCGAGACGGACGCGAAGACGGTCGCCGCCCGGCTGCAGAAGCTCTCGTCCGACGCGGTGAGATGGCGCCGGGACCAGACGCACGCGAGCTACGCTTACGGCAAGATCCGCTGGGGCCAGACCGGGAACTACGTGGTGGTCACGGTCGTCACCGCCACCAGGGCGGCCGCCGCGAAGGCCCCGAAGTTCCACGGCTATCTGCAGTCGGACACCCAGAGCTACTTCGTGTTCCGGCACTAGCGGCCGCCGGCGGGGGGCGGTCAGGGGCCGCTCAGCAGGGGGAGCCGCAGGACGAAGCGGGTGCCGACCGGGGAGTCCTCGATGACCAGCGTCCCGTCGTGGTGCTGGGCGATGTCGCGGGCGATGGCCAGCCCGAGGCCGGTGCCCTGCTTGTCCTTCTCGCGGCCCGAGGGCAACCGGGTGAAGCGCTGGAACACCAGCTCCCGCTTGTCGGGAGGGATGCCCTCCCCGTCGTCGATCACCTGGAGCTCGGCGGTCGCGCTGTGACGTTCGACGATGACGGTCACCGTGGAGGTGGCGTGCCGCTCGGCGTTGTCCAGCAGGTTGGTCAGCAGCCGCAGCAACTGGAGCCGGTCGCCGCTGACGACCACGCCGGGACGCAGGTGCAGCACGACGCGCCTGCGCCGGGGGCGGCGGCCGACCTCGGTGCGCACCAGTTCGGCCAGGTTGATGTAGCTGCGCGAGATCTTCTCACCGGCGTCGAGCTTGGCCAGCACCAGCAGGTCGGTGACGATGGCCTGCAGCCGGTCCAGGCTCGAGACCAGAGCTTCGGCGATCTTCATCCAGTCGGCGTCCTCCGGGTGCAGCAGGGCCTCCTCCACCTGCGTGCGCATGGCGGTGATGGGGCTGCGCAGGTCGTGGCCGGCGTCGGAGGCGAAGCGCCGCTGTTGCTCGACCGCCTGCTGCAGGCGGTCCAGGGTCTGGTTGACGGTGACGGCGAGGGCGCTCAGCTCGTCGTGGCGCGCGGAGACCGGCACCCGGCGGCTGAGATCCGAGACGGTGATCTCGGCCAGCTCGAGGCACACGTTCTCGACGGGCGCGAGCGCCCAGCGCACAAGACGGTGCGTCCCGACGGCGGTGGCTCCGGTCAGCGCGAGGCAGGCGCTGCCGACCAGCAGGAACAGGACAGGGTTCACATACCAGGGGATGGGCTCCCCGACGCCGTACATCGTGTAGTCGCCCTCGGGCCGGTAGACGCGCAGCGCCACGACGTCCGGGCACCTGTCCGGGAATCCCGGCGGTGAGCAGACCCTCTGGAAGGCGACCACGGCCTTCTCCGACGGGACGAACCGGGCCATCGGCGGCAGGCCCCGCAGATCGGGGGTCGCCGCCAGCACGCGGCCCGAGTTGTCCACGACCTGGATGTGCCATGCCTGGCCCTCAGGCGGCAGGACGGACCTCATCCTGCCCTCGTGGAGCATGCGGGAGACGTGCATGAGGTTCGCCACGATCTCCTGGCGCTGGTGGGACTCCGCGAGCCGGTACAGTCCGATGAAAACGAGCACGCTCGCGCCCACGCATAGCAAGGCCGTCATGACGCTGGCGACCCACGTCAGCCTGGTCCGCACGGACCAGTCGCGCCAGAGCCTCACTGAGCCCCCTTGTCCGCCTCGTGATCACCCTAAATCCGCATCATTCGAGGTCAGGCCAGTGAAAGGGCAAGATGACACAAACTATGGATCAAGGACATGTAGTGTGCGGGGTGCGTGGTTCATCGTCCGCACCCCACTTTCGGTGCATTCCACTACGTCTCCGACTCGCGCTCCGTAAAGGTCGGGTACCTGGATCCCCGGCTCGACCGTCAGGGTCATGCCCGGGGCGAGCACGGTGCGGTCGGCGGCGGTGAGCCAGGGGCCCTCCTGCGGCTCCAGCCCGACGCCCTGCCCCGTCGCCCGCGTGACGTAGGGCCCGTACCCGCTCTCGTCCAGCACCCTCCAGGCGGCCGCGTCCACCTCGGCGGCCGTCGCGCCCGGCCGCACGGCTTCGGCGGCGGCGTCGCGGGCCGACAGCAGCACCGCGTGCAGCGCCTCGAAGTCCTCCGGCGGCTCGGCCACGACGAACGCGCGGCTCGCGTGCGCGTGGTAGCCGCCCGACCGCGCCGTGACCCGCACCGCCACCGCGTCGCCCGGGTTGATGACGCGGCCGGAGGGCACGTGCCGCGGCCTCGCCGTGTTCTCGCCGGCCGCGACCACCACCGAGACCCGGGCCTCGTCACCGGCCTCCGCGGCCAGCCGGCGGGCCATGCCCTCCTCGGTGGCGCCGAACCAGGACGGCTCGCGCGCGGCCGACAGGACGCGGTCGGCCGCCGCGGCGGCCCGTTCGATCGCGGCGACCTCCTCGGGGCGCTTGCGCATCCGCAGCGGGTCCAGCACCGCCGAGGCCAGCACCAGGTCGGCGTCCACCCGCAGCACGAACAGCTCGTGCGCCCGCATCTGCGCGTCCACCCCCACCCGCGACACCGAGGCGGGGATCAGCCCGGCCGCCTCGGCGGCGTCGGAGGCGAACCCCGGCGGCAGGCCGGGGACCAGCACGAGGAACCCCGAAGCGTCGTGCCCGGCGACGTACCGCAGGTCGGGCGAGGGGCGCAGCACCAGCGCGTCCAGGCCCGCCTCGGCCATCCGCGCGAGGACGGCCTCCATGACCTCCCCGGTCATGCGGGCGGATGCAGCCAGCACGCCACCGGCCCGAACGCCGGCTCCTTCTCGGCGCACACGTCCATCGCCACCGGGCACCGCGGATGGAAGCGGCATCCGGACGGCGGGTCCGCCGGGTCGGGCACGTCCCCGGGCAGCTCCTCCGGAAGCCGACCGAGGCCGTCCGGTTCGGGGATGGCCCGCAGCAGCGCCTGGGTGTAGGGGTGGCGGGGCTCGGCCCAGACCTCGGCGGTCGGCCCGGTCTCCACGATCTTCCCCAGGTACATCACCGCGATGCGGTCGGCGATCAGCCGCACCACCGACAGGTCGTGGCTGATGAACAGCAGCCCCGCACCCGACTCCACCGCGAGGTTGCGCATCAGCGTGGCCACCTGCGCCTGGGCGGAGGCGTCCAGCGCCGAGATCGGCTCGTCGCCGATGAGCAGCGACGGGCGGGCCGCCAGCGCCCGGGCGATCGCGATGCGCTGGCGCTGCCCGCCGGAGAACTCGTGCGGGTAGCGCTCGGCCATGTGCCCGGGCAGGCCGACCCGTTCCAGCATGCCGGCGGGCGTGGTCTCGCGGTCGCCGGCCGCCGCCAGGCCGTCGGCGATCTGGGCGCCGACCCGCCGCCGCGGGTTCAGCGAGGCGTAGGGGTCCTGGAACACCATCTGGATCTTGGCGAGCGCCGGGTCCCTGCGGCGCAGGCCGAGCGGGGTGACCGGGCCGCCCTCGAACGCGATGGCGCCGCCGCCGGCCGGGACCAGCCCGCACACGGCGCGGGCCAGCGTCGACTTGCCGCAGCCTGACTCCCCGACCAGGCCGACCACCTCGCCGGCCGCCACGCTGAGGCTGGCCCCCGCGACCGCCCGCACGGCCGGCCTGCCGGGCGTCCGGTAGTCCACGACCAGGTCCCGCACGTCCAGCATGCTCATGACTCCTCCCTCGGCAGCGCGTCCAGTAGCGCCCGGGTGTAGGGATGCTCAGGTTCCCGCAGGACCCGGCCGCGCGGGCCGGTCTCCAGCACCAGCCCCTCCCGCATCACGCTGACGTCGTCGGCGACCGCCGACATGACGCCGAGGTCGTGCGTCACCAGCAGCACGGCGAGCCCGAGGTCGTCGCACAGGCTCCTGATCAGGCGCAGCACGCCCGCCTGGACGGTCACGTCCAGCGCGGTGGTCGGCTCGTCGGCGATCAGCACCTTCGGGCCGCAGGCCAGGGCGATCGCGATCGCGACGCGCTGGCGCATGCCGCCGGAGAACTGGTGCGGATAGCGGTCGAAGGCCGCCGCCGGACCGGGGATGCGGACCTTCCCGAGCAGGTCGACCGCCCGCGCCCGCGCCTCGGCCCTGCCCAGGCGCAGATGGTGCCGCATGTGCTCGGTGATCTGCCGGCCGACGGTCAGCATCGGGTGCAGGCTCGTCGCCGGGTCCTGGAACACCATGGCGATGTCGCGTCCCCGCACGGCGTTCAGGTCGCGCTGCGAAAGGGCGAGCAGGTCGCGGCCCTCCAGCGCGACGCGGCCGCCCGCGCGGGCGCCGTGCGGCAGCAGCCCGAGCGCGGCCAGCCCGGTCATCGTCTTGCCCGAGCCGCTCTCGCCGGCCAGTCCGTGCACGCGTCCCGGGCGCAGCAGCAGGTCCACCCCGCGCAGGATCTCGTGCCCGCCGATCGAGACGGTCAGCCCTTCGACGCTCAGCACCGGCGCGGCGTCCTCGCGGTCGTCCAGGCGGTCGTTCACGGTCACAGCGCACGCTCCTTGATGGCGCGCGCTGTGCGCGGGTCCAGGGCGTCGCGCAGCGTGTCGCCGAGGAAGTTGAAGGCGAGCACCACGGTCAGGATGGCCAGGCCCGGGAAGGTCGCGACCCACCAGCTGTCGAAGACCTCGACGCCGGAGGCGACCATCGCGCCCCACTCGGGGGAGGGCGGCTTGGCGCCGAGCCCGAGGAAGGACAGGCCCGACAGCAGCAGCAGCGCGGTGCCGATGTCCAGCGTCGCCAGCACCAGGATGGGGCCGGTCACGTTGGGCAGCACGTCCACGCGCAGCGACTTCCAGGCCGAGAAGCCGAGCAGCCGGCCGCTGAGCACGAACTCGCGCTCGCGCATGCCGAGCACCAGGCCGCGCGTCACCCGGGCGTAGGCGGGCCAGGCCACCACCAGCACGGCCAGCACCGCGTTGGTGAGGCTGGCGCCGAGGGCGGCGGCGACGACCATGGCGAGGATGACGGTGGGGAAGGCGAAGACCAGGTCGGCCAGCCGCATGATCCCCTCGCCGACCCATCTACCGAAATATCCGGCGCAGGCGCCGAGGACGCCGCCGATCAGCAGCGACAGCACCACCAGCAGCAACGTCAGCGGGATGGACACCCGCGCCCCGTACATGACCCGGGACAGGATGTCGCGGCCGAGCTGGTCGGTGCCGAACCAGTGCCCGGGACCGGGGGAGGCCAGCCTCGGCAGGTCCTGCGCCAGCGGGTCGTGCGGCGCGAGCAGCGGGGCCGCGACGGCGACGACCAGCCAGGCGAGCGCGACCACCGCGCCCACGACGGCGAGCGGCTGCCGCCACGCCTCCGGCAGGCGCGCCAGCACGCCCTTCCTGTCCGGCGGGCCGGGAAGGATCCTCACGCCGGCCCCCCTCCGCGGCGGACGCGGGCGATCACGACAGCCTCACTCTCGGGTCGATGATCCCGTACAGGACGTCGACCACCAGGTTGATCAGGACGTACACCAGGCCGACCACCAGGCCGACGCCCATGACGGCGGGCAGGTCGAGCGTCGTGGCGCTCTTGTAGGCGTACTGGCCGATGCCGGGACGGGCGAAGACCGACTCCACCAGCACCGTGCCCGACAGCAGGCTGCCGAACGCCAGACCGGCCACCGTGATGATCGGCACCAGCGCCGACCGCAGCACGTACCGGAAAAGGATCACCCGTCCGGGCAGGCCCTTGGCCCGCGCCGCGCGCACGTAGTCCTGCCCGAGCACCTCCAGCACCGCCGAGCGCGTGAAACGGGTCAGCAGGCCGATGGTGTAGGCGGCCAGCACCAGCGCCGGGGTGATCAGGTGCCCCGCGGCCGAGGCGAACACGTCCCATTGGCCGGCGATCGCGGCGTCGAGCGTGTAGAGCCCCGTGACGGCCGGCGGCGCGCTGAGGTCCGGCGCGACGCGGCCGCTGCCCGGGGTGATCTGCAGCCGGAAGAAGAACACGTAGAAGGCGACCAGGGCCAGCCAGAAGGTCGGCACCGAGATGCCGACCAGGCTCAGCACGCGCAGCACCTGGTCCGACAGCCGGTCGCGGCGCAGCGCGGCGACCACGCCGAACGCGACGCCCGCCACCAGCGAGATCAGGATCGCCCCGCCCGCCAGCTCGATCGTCGCCGGCACGAACTCCGCCAGGTCGTCCAGCACCGGACGGTGGCTCTGCTGGCTCAGCCCGAGGTCGCCGTGCAGCAGCCCGCCGAGGTAGGTCAGGTACTGCGCCGGCAGCGGCTTGTCCAGGCCGTGCTCGGCCCGGAACTGCGCCACGATCGCCGGGTCGCCGAGGGCCCGCTGGCCGAGGTTGGCGGTGACCGGGTCGCCGGGGACCAGGTTGGTCAGGACGAAGGTGACCAGCGTGATGCCGAACCCGAGCAGCACCGCGACCGCGATCCGGCGGGCCAGGAACCGCGCCAGGGGATGCCGCCGGCGACCGCGCCCGCCCGCCCGCGGGCCGCCCCCGTCGTTCACGCGGGCGCCGCCGTCGTCATGCTTCGCGCCGTCGTCGCGCGCGCCCGGACCGATGCCACCGTCGTGGTCGCCGGGACGTGCGCCGCCGTCGTCCTGGTCGCCCGGCCGGGCGGCACGGCCTCGCGCCGCGCCGCCCGCCGGGTCGTCACTTGGTGCCGAGGGCCGCGACATCGACCGTCCACACCGGGTGGAACTGGAGCCCGGTCACCGAGGCCGCCGTCACGATGTTCTGGCTCGGCTGGATCAGCGGGATGAACGGACCGGAGGCGTTGAGCTTGTTCTGGATGTCGGTGTAGAGCTGCTTGCGCGTGTCGTCGCCGACCGTCGAGGCCGCCTTGTCGCCCAGGGCCGACAGGTCCTTGTCGGCCCCGTCCTTCCAGCCGGCGCGCAGGCCGACCGTCTTGCCGGGCAGGAAGGCCAGGTAGTCCGTCGGGTCCGGGTAGTCGGGGCCCCAGTACCACAGGCCCAGCTCCTCCTTGCCGTTGCGGTAGTTGTCCAGCGCGGTCGCCACCGGCCCGGGGGCCAGCTCGACGGTGATGCCGACCTCCTTGAGGTTGGCCTGGATCCGCTCGGCGAACGGCTGGAACGACAGGCCCTGCAGGGTGAGGTCGCTCGGGTACTCCAGCTTGATCGACGGGTTGCTCACCCCGCTGGCCGCCACGGCGGCCTTGGCGCCCTCGACGTCCCGCTTGACCGCCTGGTCGGCGGGCAGCGCGCCCAGCAGCATCGTCGGGATGACGCCCGGCGCCTGCACCGAGCCCTCGCCGGCCAGCTCCAGCAGGCCCTGGTAGTCGACGCCCTTGCGGACGGCCTCGACGATCTTGGGGTTGCTGGTGACCGCGCTGACGCCCGGGTTCTGGTTGGCCAGCAGGAACACGACGTTGGCCGAGGCGGTCTTGACGGTCGGCAGGTTCGCGGGGACGCCCTTGACCTGGTCGCCGGACAGGTCCAGCGCGACCTGGCTGTCGCCCCGCTGGACGTTCAGCTTCTGGGTGGCCGACTCGACGTTGCGGATGACCACCTTGGTGTAGGTGGGCTTGCGGGCGCCCCAGTACTTCGGATTGACCTTCAGCACCACCTGCGAGGAGGTGTTGAAGGACTCGATCTCGTAGGGCCCGGAGCCGGCGGAGGCGCCGTTGAGGTACTGCTCGGCCTTGTCGGAGGAGTCGGCGGTGCCGCCGTGCTCCTTGACGACCTTGGAGTTCAGGATGCCCAGCGCCGGGTTCGGCAGGATGAACGGCAGCTCGGGCCGCGGCGTCTTGGAGGTCAGCGTGACCGTCGACTCGTCGGTCTTGGCCACCTCGACGCCGTCCAGCAGGAAGGACGGGTTGCCCTTCAGGTCGCGGACGCGGTTGAGGGAGAACACGACGTCGTCGGCGGTGACGGGGGAGCCGTCGGAGAACGTGGCGCCCTGGCGCAGCTTCAGCGTCAGCGTCTTGCCGTCCGGGGACTGCTCGTAGGACTCGGCGAGGGAGGGGACCGGCTTGGTGACGTCCGAGCCCTCGAAGGTCAGCAGGGTGTCGTAGAGCGCCTTGCCGATGATCAGGCCGGTCGGCTCGTAGTTGCGGCCGGGGTCGGCGGTCTTGAGGGTGAAGGACGCGTCCATCACCAGGGTCTTGCTCGTGCCGCCGCCGCCCTGCGACGACGTGGTGGACGTGCTGCCACCGGAGCAGGCGGCGAGGGAGAGCGCGCCGGTGAGCAGGACCGGCAGCAGAGCCGCCCTCGCCTGCCATGCCGTACGGCGCCGCGAGCGGGTCGCCATTCTGTGTCCTCCGGAATTGGGCTATGTAGACGATTGTTAGCGTGTGGTCCAGGATTGTCCGATAAAACGTCCAGCTCATGGCAGAGGGCCGAGACGGATAGAGCGCATGGGAACGATGTATGACCGAAATGTCAAGCACGCCACCGTCCGGGACCGGGGTCCCTGGACGGATCGGCATCGGCCTGCAGCTCGACGCCGTCCACATGAAGATCCTGCAGGTGCTGCGGGAGAACGGCCGCATCTCCGTGGCCGCCCTCGCCGAACGGGTCGGGATCTCCCGGGCGAGCGCCTACACCAGGTTCGAGGCGCTGCGCGCCGACGGGGTGATCAAGAAGTTCACCGCCGAGGTCGACCACGTGCGCGCCGGGCTCGGCATCACCGCCCTGGTCTTCGTCACCGTGCGCCAGCAGATGTGGAAGCAGTTCCGCGCCCAGCTCGCCCAGATGCCCGAGGTGGAGTACTGCGCGATCACCACCGGGCAGCACGACGCGATGATCCAGGTGCGGATGCCCGACGTCGCCGCCGTGCACGCGCTGGTCACCGAGCGGCTGGCGAGCATCCCCGCGGTCAAGGCCACCGAGACCGTCTTCATCCTGGACGAGGTGCTCAAGCGGCCCTACGTGCTGCCCTCCGACGGCCGCCCCCGCCAGGCCCCCCGCCGCCCGCCCGCCGCCGACCCGGCCCCGCAGCCTTCGTCGAACGTCCCCCTCGGCAAGATGCGCTTCGTGGGCGCCGCCGAAGGCCGCGCCCACCTCCACAAGGACCCCTGACCTCAGGCCGGGCGGATCTCCTCGCAGACGCTGACCTGCGGGGTGTCGTCGCCGTCGAAGGCGAACTCCTCGACCAGGCGCAGGCGGCCGTCGGGCAGCGACTCGATCCGGCTGGTGCTGCGGCCGGCCGCCCTGCCGCCGGCCTTGAGCGCGTGCGCGTAGGTGAGCTCGATCCGGTCGTCGTCCCGGGTGCCGACGAAGCGGCCGTGGATGACGGTGTCGCCGGTGTAGCCGCCCCAGATGACCCCGTTGGCCTCCCGGTAGTGGAAGCGCGTGGGCTCGTCGGCGTTCACCTCGCTCGCGGTCGAGCTGACCATGGCGAAGGCGCGGCCGTCGAGCAGGTCGCCGGAGGCGCCGGGGGGACCGGACAGGCCGGGGGAACCCGAGGTGTCGGGGGAACCGGAGAGGCCGGGGGAAGGAGTCGTGTCGCTCACGTCTCCGCATCGTGCCCGTCTGGGCGACGGGCGCAAGCCGGGTTGGACGTTTCGCTCACCGAGCCGGAGTCGCGCGGTGATCTGTCTGCGGCGTCCCACCGGACCGAGCGATGTTCTGTACAACGGGCTCCGGGGGTTCAGGAGAGCAATGTTCTGGGGACGGAGTATCTGAGCCGGCTCCGCGCCTCGGCCGACCGTCCCGGGACGGGGAGCGGGGAGGGCGGACCGGCCGCACGCCTCGACCACCGCCCGCGACGAGGAGCGCCCATGGACATCAGCGAGCTGCCCGGCTTCTACGCGATCGCCGCCGCCGACCCCGGCCGCAGGGCCGTCGTCGACGCCGACGGCGCGGTCACCACCTACGGCGAGCTGCTGGCCCGCGCGAACCGGGTCTCCCACGGGTTGCGGGACCACGGCCTGGTCAAGGGCGACGTCGTGGCGGGCGTGCTGCCGAACGGGATCGACGCCGTGGTCATGCTGCTGGCGATCGGGCAGATCGGCCTGTACTACGTACCCGTCAACTGGCACCTGACCGCGGCCGAGATCGCCTACATCCTCGGCGACTGCGACGCCCGCGTCGTCGTCCACGGCGACACCGCCGACGGCGCGCTCGCGGGCACCGTCAAGGACGCCTGCGCCGCCGCCGGGATCGCGGCCGAGGCGACCTTCGCAGGGTGCGCCGGCCTGGCCGAGGGCATGCCGGCCGGTCCGCCGCCGGACCGGTCGAGCGGCTCGGTCATGTGGTACACCTCGGGCACCACCGGCTTCCCCAAGGGCGTGCAGCGGCCGCTGCCGGCCTCGCCGCCCGAGCGGTCCGTCCCGGGCACCAGGTTCTTCGTCGGCGAGGTCTGCGACCTGCGGCCCGGCGACGAGGTCCACCTGGTCACCTCGCCGATGTACCACTCGGCGCCGTGCGCGCACACCCAGATCGCCCTCCACCTCGGGCACACCGTGGTCATCGCCCCCCGGTTCGACCCGGTGGTCATCCTGGAGCTGATCGAGCGCCACCGGGTGACCAACGCGATGATGGTGCCGACCATGTTCCACCGCATGCTCCGCCTGCCCGACGAGGTCAAGAAGCGGTACGACCTGTCCTCGCTGCGCCAGGTGGTCCACACCGGCGCCGCCTGCCCGGTGGCGGTCAAGAAGGAGATCATGGACTGGTGGGGGCCGGTGCTCTACGAGTACTACGGCTCCACCGAGTCCGCCATCGCCTTCGCCGTCAAGCCCCGCGAGTGGCTGGCCCGCCCGGGCACCGTCGGCCGTCCCGCGCCGTCCTTCGAGGTGCGGGTCCTGGACGAGCACGGTGACGAGCTGCCACCCGGCGAGCCCGGCATGATCTACCTGTCCTCCTCCCTGGGGGCCTTCCAGTACCGCAAGGACCCCGCCCGGACCGCCGCGAGCAGGCGCGGAGAGTGGTACGCGCCCGGCGACATCGGCTACCTCGACCAGGACGGCTACCTGTTCCTGTGCGACCGCCGCACCGATCTGATCATCTCGGGCGGGGTGAACATTTACCCCGCCGAGGTCGAGGCCGCGCTGCTGGAGCACCCCGCCGTCGCGGACGTCGCCGTGGTCGGCGTCCCGGACCAGGAGTGGGGGCAGAAGGCCGTCGCGCTGGTCCAGCCCGCCCCCGGCACACCCACCGGCCCGGAGCTGACCGCCGAGCTGCTGGCCCACTGCGAGCCGCGCATCGCCCGCTTCAAGCACCCCCGGGTCATCGAGTACCGCGACGAACTGCCCCGCACCCCCACCGGCAAGCTCTCCCGCTCCCGCGTCCGCGACGCCTACCTCGACGGCCGCTGACCCTCACCACCTCGGCCGGACGCGGCCCGGGCGAGAAAGGATCATGGTCACGAGCGATTGATCGCGATGTCCGGGTGGGGGAGGATGCGTCCCGTACCTTCCTGCCGTGGTCGGTGCGATGTCCGCCGAGATGAAGGGGGAGCCATGCCGTCTCGACCGGTCGGTACCGTCTTGTCGGTGCTGGTCCTGGTGGCCGCCGGAGCCGCGGGCGTGGCGGCGTCCCTGGCGACCTCCCCCCAGGTCTCGGCGAGCGCCTCCCCCGACCTGATGGACTCTCCCTACCTGATCCCGGTATTCCTCCTGCTCGCGCTGCTCACGGGGCTCGTCGAGTGGTGGGCCGGGCGCAAGGGGTTCTGGTGGGGCATGGTGGCGCCGGCCCCGTTCCTGGCCTGGTTCGCCATGGTCGTCGTCCGCGACGAGATGGACGGCGGGAGCCAGGGCCTGTGGCCGGTCGGGCTGCTCTTCCTGCTGGTGCTGTCGCTGGTCCACGCGGCCATCGCGCTCGCGGCGGTCTCCGTGATCCCGAAGCACCGCCGCAGGCCGTCCGCGGGCTGACCCGCGCGGGCCGCCCCGCACGGCCGCCACGCGGCCTCCGTGGCCGTCCCTCGCCCCCGGACGGACGCCACGCGGCCTCCGTGGCCATCCCCGCCTCTGGAGACGGACGGCCGTCCGGGCCCGCCGGGGCGGGTGCGGGGTGCTCACAGGAGGGCGAGCGCCTTGGCCAGAGCCGGGTCGCGTCCCGTGGCGACGTCGAGGGCGGTCAGCGGGACATAGTGGTCGACCGGCACGCCGATCGTGTCGATGATCTCGCGGGCGGGCCCGAGGTGACGGACCTGCGGCAGGAGCAGGACGCCGCCGTCGCCGAGGAGGTACCCGCGTGCCGGGCCGGAGACCGCTCCGGCGGTGCGCGTCCCGATGAGGGTGCCGATGCCGTTGTCCTTGACCGCCGCGCTGAAGTCCTCGCAGGCCGAGGCGCATCCGCGGTCGGTGAGCACGACCAGGCGCAGGCCGAGCAGCGTGACGGTGTCGTCGGTGCGGTTGGCCGCGCACTCGCCCGTGAGCGGGCAGAAGTAGCTGGTCACCTTGCCGTGGGCGAAGGCGCCGAGCAGGCGCGTCACCTCGCGGGGCGACCCCCCGCCGTTGCCGCGCAGGTCCAGCACCACCGCCTTCCGCGCATCCCGCGACGCCGCGATGACCTTGTCGGCGGCGCCGTTGTCGAAGGCGGGCAACTGGACGTAGGCGACCCCGCCGGGAAGCGTCTTGGATGTCACCTCCTGGGACGGCTGCGTGACCGGCCCCTTGTGCACCTCGACCGTGCGGACCCGTCCCGTGGTCGGCCGCTTGAGGGTCAGCCGCAGCGTCGGGGAGGTGATGGCGTCGATGATGGACTGGTTCGGCTTCGTCCCGACGAACGGCGGCATGCCGTTGGCCTTCAGCACGATGTCGCCGGGCCGCACGCCGGCCTTGGCGCCGGGGCTGTCCGGCAGGACGCGGGTGATGAACATCGGCGGCCGGGCCGCCGGGTCGAGCTGCGGCCCCCGCAGCGCCGACGCGCCCACGATGCCCGTCCCGGCCGGGCCGCCCGCCGGGGGCGGGGTGGGCCACATCACGCGGGCGTGATCGTCCTGCAGCCCGGCGACCATGCCGGTGATCGCGGCTCGCACCGCGGCGGGGTCGCCTGCGCCCAGGACCTTCGCGAAGGCGGTCCAGTCGGCGTCGCGCTCGCCGGTCAGCGCCGGTAGCCGCAGGTCGGCGCGGTCGGCGCCGCGCCGCTGCAGGTCCTGGGTGTAGGCCGCTAGGGCGTTCTTCAGCAGCGTCCCGGGGTCGATGACCGGGCCGCTGTAGTAGTTGTCCAGCACGCAGTGGTACGCCACCCGGAGCGTGTCGACCGTGGTCGGCGGCAGGGGTTCCTGCGGAGGCGCCGTGGCGGGGACGCAGCCGCCGCCCGCGGCGGGGGTCGCGGCGGGAGGAGCCGACGGGGCCGCCGGCCTCAGGTGGGAAGCCGGCGGAGAAGCCGGGTTCACCAGGACGGCGGGGGCGGGGGCGGGGGCCGGCGGGGCCGACGGCTTCGGGTGGGGCGTCGCGGCGGCGGGGGCGGACACGGAGCAGGCCGCGGCGAGCACGGCGGCGCACAAGGTTCTGTTCATGACGGCCAGCGTGGCCGCAGGCGGGTTGCGCGGCCGTGAACGAAACCGTTAACGCCGCTGTTACCCCGGTTGGGGTACGAACATCGGCATGCGGGTTCTGGTGGTGGAGGACGAACGCGACCTCGCCGATCTCGTGGCGATGGGACTGCGCCGCCACGCGATGGCCGTCGACGTGGTGTACGACGGAGCCGCCGCGGCCGAACGGCTGGCGGTGCACGACTACGACGTCCTGGTGCTGGACCGGGACCTGCCGGAGACGCACGGCGACGAGGTGTGCCGCGAGCTGGTCGCGCGGGGGAGCCGCACGCGGATCCTGATGATGACGGCGGCGGCGTCGGTGCCGGAGCGGGTCGAGGGCCTCGGCATGGGGGCCGACGACTACCTGCCGAAGCCGTTCGACTACGCCGAGCTGGTCGCGCGGGTGCAGGCGCTCGGCCGGCGCAGCAGCTCGCGGGTTCCGCCCGTCCTGAGTCGGCACGGCATCGTGCTGGACGCCCACAGGTTGCAGGCGTCGCGGGACGGCCGGCACCTGCACCTGTCGCTCAAGGAATTCGCGGTCCTGGAGGTGCTGATGAGGGCCGACGGCGCGGTCGTGAGCTCCGAGCGGCTGCTCGAGGAGGCCTGGGACGAGAACGCCGACCCGTTCACCACGGTCGTGCGCGTCGTGGTCAGCCGCCTGCGCGCCAAACTCGGCGACCCGCCCTGCATCCAGACGGTCCCCGGTGCCGGATACCTGCTGTGACGACGAACCGGACGCCCGCCGCGGGCCACGCGTCCGCCGCGGCCGACGCGTACGCGGCGGGCAGGGCATCCGCTGTATCCGCTGTGACGGCGGGCCGGGCGCACGCCGCGACCGCGGGACGGACGTCCGCGGCGGCGACGGTACGGGTCCGGCTCACGCTGATCTACTCCGGGCTCTTCCTGGCGACCTCCGTCGTGCTGCTGGTCACGGTCAACGTGCTGCTGAGCCAGACGCTGCGGACGCGCATCGCGCGCGTCCCCGACGCGCCGCTCGCGCCGCCGGGGCCGGGGGGCGCGATGCCGCAGGTCCGGCCGGTGCCGCTGCCCGAGCTGGTGGACGACGTGGTCGGCCACCAGTGGGAGACGGCCACGCTGACGGTCGGCGTCCTGGCGCTGGTGTCGGTCGCCGTCGGCTGGCTGGTCGCCGGGCGCATCCTGCGGCCCGTCCACAGGATCACCGCCACCGCCCGCCGGCTGTCGGTGTCGAACCTGCACGAACGCATCGCCCTCACCGGGCCGAAGGACGAGCTCAAGGAGCTGGCCGACACCTTCGACGCGATGCTCGACCGGCTCGAGCGCTCCGTCGAGGCGCAGCGCCGGTTCATCGCCAACGCCTCCCACGAGCTGCGGACCCCGCTGGCCGTCCAGCGGGCGGCGATCGAGATCGGCCTGCCCGAGGACGTCGGCGAGATCCGTGACACACTCCTGCTCCACAACCGCCGCTCCGAGAACCTCATCGACGCCCTGCTGGTGCTCGCCCAGGCGGAACACGGCCTGGACAGCACCGGGCCGGTCGCCCTGGACGAGGTGACGCGGCTGATCGCGGCCGAGGCCGGCACCGGCGAGGTGAGCGTCACGGTGCACGCGGAGCCGCTGGTCGTCGAAGGGGACCCGGTGCTGCTGACCCGGCTGGTCACCAATCTGGTCGACAACGCCGTCCGCTACAACCACCCCGGTGGAACGGTCGCGATCACGCTCTCCCGGGGAGTCCTCACCGTCCGCAACACCGGCCCCGAGGTGCCGCCGGAACGTCTCGGCGACCTCTTCGCGCCCTTCCGGCGCCTGCACACGACCCGCGAACAGGGCAGCGGCCTCGGCCTGTCGATCGTCGCCTCGATCGCCAAGGCGCACGGCGCCGCCGTCCGCGCCACCTCCAACCCGGACGGCGGCCTGGAACTGTCGATCTCCTTCCCGCCGGGCGGGGCCGTCACGACGGCAGGGGAGGCGGCCGGCCTCAGGCGGTGATGCGCACGAGGGAGACGCGGTCGGCCTCAGCCGGTGATGCGCATGAGGGAGACGCGGTCGGCCTCGACGGTGAAGGCGAAGTCGGAGGGGCCGTTGAAGCCGTCGCCGCCGACCATGGCCGACACGACCACGGTGTCGCCGCTCTGGCGCACGCCGGTGACGGTCAGGCTCACCCGGACGCCGATGAACTCCTTGTCGCTCCAGCCGCGGATGGCCGCCGGGCCGCGGAACACCCGCCCCCAGTCGTCGACGGCGCCCTCCTCGGTGAAGGAGCCGAGGAAGTCCTCGATGTCGCCGGCGTTGGCCGCGTCCACCGCCCGCCGGACGGCGGGCGGAAGGGTGAAGGGCGTCATGGTCGTGCCTCCATGGTGCAAGATCGGTCCACGACGTTACTCCCCGTCACCGGGCCACCCGACGCCCGCGGGCCGCAGCCGGACCGCGAGGCGGCGCACGTCTATCTGGACCCGCTCGCGGATCGGGCGCGGCGTGGCCGGGGTCAGACGGGAAGCCACTGCGTCGAGGTGGTGACCTCGGCGAGGACGTCCGGCAGCGGGTCCACGCCCAGGCCGGGCCCGGTGGGGACGGCCAGGTGGCCGTCGTCCAGGACGAACGGCTCGGTGACGTCGGTGGCGTAGTAGCGGCGGGAGCCGGAGGTGTCGCCGGGCAGCGTGAAGCCCGGCAGCGCGGCCAGCGCGAGGTTGGCCGCCCGGCCGAGGCCCGTCTCCAGCATGCCGCCGCACCACACCGCGACGCCGTTCGCCCGGCACAGGTCGTGGATGCGGCGGGCCTCCAGATAGCCGCCCACCCGCCCCGGCTTGACGTTGATGATGGAGCACGCGCCGAGCGAGATGGCGGCGGCGGCGTCGCGCGCCGACTCGATCGACTCGTCCAGGCAGACCGGCGTGCGCAGCCGCCGGGCCAGGGCCGCGTGCTGCACCATGTCGTCCTCGGGCAGCGGCTGCTCGACCAGCAGCAGGCCGAACTCGTCCAGCCGGGCCAGGTGCGGGGCGTCGGCCAGGGTGTAGGCGGCGTTGGCGTCCACCTGGAGCAGCAGGTCGTCCCCGAACCGCTCGCGCACCGCCCGTACCGGTTCCACGTCCCAGCCGGGCTCGATCTTGAGCTTCACGCGCACATAGCCCTCGTCCACGTACCCGGCCACCGCGTCGAGCAGCCGGGGGACCGAGTCCATGATGCCGACGGATACCCCGCACGGCACCCGGTCGCGGGCGGCGCCGAGGAAGTCGGCGAACGAGGTGCCCGTGGCGCGCAGCTCGGCGTCCAGCACGGCCGTCAGCAGGGCGGCCTTGGCCATGCGGTGGCCCTTGAACGGCGCCAGCGCCCGCTCGGCGGCGTGGGCGCCGGCGCCGGGCAGCGCGGCGAGCGCGGGCACCAGGAAGCGCCGCAGGACCTCGGCGGCCCCGTCGACGTACTCGGAGGAGTAGAGCGGATCGGACATCGCCACGCACTCGCCCCACCCCTCGCCCTCAGGAGTGACCACCCTGACCAGCAGCACGTCGCGCTCGGTCTCGGTGCCGAACGACGTGCGGAACGGCGCGACCAGCGGCATCGCCACCCTGCGCAGCTCCACCCCAGTGATCTTCACGCCCGCTCCCTCACGTTTGCACACCTCCGCGCGACGGCGCCGCGGCACGTCACGATCGTTCCACGCCGACGCCGCGGCTTCGGCGACTCGGTCCACGACGGCACCGCGCGCCTCACGGCCGTTCCACGATGTAGTGGCCGCCGGCGGTGAACCCGGTCACCTTGGCGCCGTCCTCCAGCAGCCCGCCGAGCACGTCGCGGACGGCGTGCCGCCATGCCTTGGCCGTCGCCGGGTCGCGGGGCCGGAGCGTCTCGATGTCCCTCGGCGTCCCCACCAGCAACGTCCGGCCGTCCGTGGAGCCCCGAGCCGGGCGGCCGTCCTCCTCCGCCAGCGCCACCACCGCGCCGCCGGGCACGGCCACCGGCCGCGCCGCCCCCGAGCAGGCGGCCTCGACGCGCGGATCGTCCAGCGGCCACACCGCGAGCAGCCGGTCGGACTCGTCGCCGGCGTTGATGGCGTCCCCCATGGCCCCGTAGAAGGACTCCAGGTAGCGCTCCGGGCGGGCGCCGAGCTTGGTGAGGTTGAAGTGCGCGTTGCGGCGCACCAGCGGGTCGTAGGTCCAGGAGATCACGCCGAGGCCGCGCGCCAGGGCCCAGGCCCGCTGGTGGAGCTTGAGGGCGAACCCGATGCCCCGGCTGCGGGCGCAGCCGGTGACGTGGGAGTGCAGGGCACGGCCGGAGGGGGCCGCGAAGAAGCCGACGCTCGCGCCGGCCAGCCCGCCGTCCGCGAACGCGCCGCTCACGTAGTTGCCGCTGTGGGCGAAGGCGATCAGCAGCTCGACGTTGATCGGGGCGTGGCCGGGCTCGGTCTCCCAGATGCCGTCGTACAGCTCGACGACCTGCTCGAACTCGGCGATGTCCCGCAGTTCGCGCACCTGGACGCCCGCCCGCCGGGCCGCCGCCTCGAACCGGCCGGTGGCCGCGTCGCCCCGCCCGGAGGAGGAGTCTGCGGGCATCCCGGCCTGGTTCACCGGCTGTGCTCGGAGGCGCCGGCCGCCACGGGCCCGCGCTGCGGCACGGCCGCGCCCGGGGCGCGCGCCTCGCCGGCCGCCGGCACGCCGGGAGCGTGCTCCGCCGGGCGGCCGAGCTCGGCGCGGAACAGGCGCATGACGTTGCCGCCGAGGATCTTGCGGATGTCCTGCTCGACCACCCCGCGCCGGAGCAGCTCCCGCGTGACCAGCGGCATGCCCCGCGGCCCGTCCAGGCCGGGGATGGTCGCCATGGTGTCCAGCCCCGTCGTGCTGTACGACTCGCAGGGCGGGGTCAGGTCCAGCAGCACCTCGCGTATGAAGTCGGGGCCGAGGCCGACGTGGTCGACGCCGGCGACGTCCGCGATGTGCAGGATGTGATCGGCGAGGCGTTCGATCGTGTACCCCTCCGGCCGGTCCGACAGGAACGCGGCCAGGAAGTTGACGCAGACCACCCCGCCGCCCGCGGCGACCGCGCGCAGCTGCTCGTCGGTCAGGTTGCGGTGGTGGTCGCGCAGCACGCGGGCGGAGGAGTGCGTCGCGATCACCGGGCGGGTGGCGATCTCCAGGACGTGCGCCACGCCGGACGCGCCCAGGTGCGAGACGTCGAACACCATGCCCAGCCGTTCCATCTCGCGCAGCACCGCGACGCCGTGGCTGGTCAGGCGGCTCTCGGTGTCGTCCTCGCCGCTGCCGTCGGCGAGCGGCGTGCGTCCCCAGTGGGCGATGGACGCCACCCGGACGCCGAGGCGGTGCAGAGTGGGCAGCAGCTCCACGCTGGCGTCCAGGCCGGGCATGCTCTCCAGGGCGATGACCAGGGCGATCTTGCCTTCGGCGAGCGCCTGGTCGATCTCGCTCCCGTCGAGGCAGACGCGCACCTCGTCGCCGTTGCCCTCGGCCAGGACGTGGGCGCACTCGATCATGCGCAGGGTCTGCCGGAGCGCGCCCTCGGGGCGGAAGTGCACGTCGATGAAGGCCGGCAGCACCTGCACGTCCACGCCGCCCTCGCGAAGCTGCGGCAGCCACTGCTCGCGGAAGAACGACGCCCACGTCTCCGGGGGCCGCGCGGAGACGGTCATCAGCAGGTCGTTGTGGGTGTCCGCCACGATGGCGTCCCGATGCAGGTCTGCGTACACGTGGATCCTCCCCGGCGCCGGCGCCGCTCCCTCGCGCTCCTCGCTCCGACGGTATACGCACGCCGGTACCACCGGTGTTCAGGGGCCGGACGAGGAGATGACCTGGGCCGGGAGGGACGGCGCCGGCCGGACGAACCTCCCCGGAGTCGCGGCCGGCCGGCGGCGACCTCCCGGGCGGCGTTCGACGCCTTCCCGGATCCGCGGACGGGACCCGGCGAGGGTCACCCGAAGCGGTACGCCTCGCGGCGCGGCGCGCGGGTGATGCGGCGGTACACGGTGGTCGGCCGCGGCCAGTTGTTGGTCACCCGGCCCGAGTCGTTCTTGTACCAGCTGTGGCAGCTCGCCTGCCACACCGTGCGCTCCATGGCGGCGTCGAGCGCCCGGCGCCAGGCGTCCATGGCGGCCTGCCGGACCTCCATCGGGCCGTGCGCCCGCAGCAGCGTCAGGCAGCCCATGATGTACCGGACCTGCGACTCGATCATGAGGATGATCGAGTTGTGGCCGAGGTTGGTGTTCGGCCCGTACAGCAGGAACAGGTTGGGGAAGCGCGGCATGGCGATGCCCAGGTACGCCTCCGCGCCGCCCTTCCATGTCTCGGCCAGCCGGTGGCCGTCCCGTCCGGTGATCTCGATCGGGGCCAGGAAGTCGGTCGCGTGGAACCCGGTGGCGAAGATCAGCGTGTCGGCCTCGCGCACCCGGCCGCCGGCCGTCTCGACGCCGCCCGGGACGACCCGGGTGATCGGGTCGGTGACCAGGTCCACGTTGGCGCGGGTCAGCGCCGGGTAGAAGTCGTTGTCGATGACGATGCGCTTGCAGCCGATGGGGTAGCCGGGCGTCAGTTCGGCGCGCAGCTCAGGGTCCTTCACCTGCCGCTGGAGGTGCTCCTGCGCCCGCCGGGTGACCAGGTTCCTGCTCCAGCCGTCCACCAGCGCCGGGAAGATGACGGTCTCCACGAACCGGAAGACCCGCTCGCGCTCGGCGCGCTGCAGCAACGGCACATGCTGGAAGGCCAGCCGCTCGCGTTCGCCGTACACTCCGCCGGCCTTGGGGATCACCCAGTTCGGCGTGCGCTGGTACACGTCCAGGTGGCCGGCGACGGGCGCGATGCGCGGGATGAACTGCGCCGCCGAGGAGCCGTTGCCGATGACGGCGACACGGCGCCCGGCCAGGTCGTGCCCGTGGTCCCAGCGGGCCGAGTGGAAGCTCGTCCCCTCGAAGGTCTCCACGCCGGGTATGCCGGGCAGGCGCGGGCGGTTCAGCTGGCCCACCCCCGAGACGACCACGTCGAACGCCCGCCGCTCGCCGTCGGCCGTCGTCACCTGCCACAGGTTCGCCCGCTCGTCGTACTCCGCGGCCGTGACCTCGGTGTTCAGCCGGAGGTGCGGGCGCAGGCCGTACTTGTCGGCGCAGTGCTCCAGGTAGGCCAGCAGCTCCGGCTGGGCCGGGTAGCGCCCCGACCAGCCCCGGTGCGGCTCGAAGGAGTAGGAGTACAGGTGGGAGGGCACGTCACAGGCCGCCCCCGGGTAGGTGTTGTCGCGCCACGTGCCGCCCAGGCCGTCCGCCTTCTCGAACACCGTGAAGGTGGTGATCCCCGCCTTCCGGAGCCGGATCGCCATGCACAGCCCGCCGAAGCCGGCGCCGATGATCGCTACCGTTGGTGCCATTCGCCAGCCCTCCGGGTGTCAGGACGTACTTACGGTAGATCGTGCCGGTAGTCTGCGCACGTGTCCCCGACAGCGTTGTCCGCGATCATCGCGGAACTTGAATCGACGTATGACCCCGCTTGGGCGGAGCCCTGGGACGCTGTGGGCCTGGTTTGCGGAGACCCCGCCCAACCTGTACGGAAGATCCTGTTCGCCGTGGACCCGGTGGCGAGCGTCGCCGACGAGGCGGTGTCCTGGGGCGCCGACCTCGTCGTCACCCACCATCCGCTGTTCCTGCGCGGCACGACGACCGTGGCCGCCGACACCGCCAAAGGCGCGCTGGTCCATCGGCTGATCAAGAACGACATCGCCCTGCACACCGCCCACACCAACGCCGACGTGGCCGACCCCGGCGTCTCCGACGCCCTGGCCAGGGCCGTCGGGCTCACCGGGGCGCTGCGCCCGCTCCAGCCCTCCTCCGGCGACCCGGCCCGCGGCCTCGGGCGCGTCGGCGACCTGGCGGCGCCCACGACCCTCGGCGACTTCGCCGCCCGCGCCGCGCGGGGCCTGCCGCGCACCGCCTGGGGCCTGCGCGTCGCCGGCGACCCGTCCCGCCCGGTGCGCACGGTCGCCGTCAGCGGCGGCGCGGGCGACTCCCTGCTCGGCACGGCCGCCGCCGCGGGCGTCGACGTCTTCCTCACCGCCGATCTGCGGCACCATCCGGCCGGCGAGTTCATGGAGTCCGGGGGGTTCGCGGGCGGTCCGGCCCTGATCGACGCGGCCCACTGGGCGACCGAATGGCCCTGGCTGGGGCAGGCGGCCGGCATTCTCACGTCCGGGTTGGCCGCCAAGGGGATTAATGTGGAGACGCGCGTTTCCGCGACGGTGACGGACGCCTGGACGACAACAGCACAGTGCGAGGATTAAGTGAAAGCTGCCCCTGAAGCACAGAAGCGCCTGCTCGAGCTCGCCGAGCTCGACGCCGTCCTGGACAGGCTGGCCCATCGCCGCCGCACGCTTCCCGAGCTGGCCGAGATCGACGAGCGCGCCGCCAAGCTCGCCCGGCTCGCCACCGAGGTGATCGGCGCCGAGACCCGCGCGGGTGACCTCGCCCGCGAGCAGACCAAGGCCGAGTCCGACGTGGACGCCGTCCGGGTGCGCTCCGAGCGCGACCAGAAGCGCCTGGACTCCGGCCAGGTCTCCTCGCCCAAGGACCTGTCCAACCTGCAGTCCGAGATCGCCTCGCTGCACCGCCGCCAGGGCGACCTGGAGGACGTCGTCCTTGAGATCATGGAGCGCCGGGAGGCCGCGGAGGCCGACGTCGCCCGCCTGTCCGCCGAGCGCACCGAGATCGGCGCGGGCCTGACCACGCTGGAGGAGAAGCGCGACATCGCCCTCGCCGAGCTGGACAAGGAGAGCGGGGAGGCCAAGGGACGGCGCGGAGGCATCACCGCCGACATCCCCGCCGACCTGCTCGCCCTGTACGAGAAGCTGCGCGGGCAGTACGGCGTCGGCGCCGCCATGCTGCACGGCGGGCGCTGCCAGGGCTGCAAGGTGTCGCTCTCGATCGCCGACCTCAACCGCATCAGGGCCGCCGCCCACGACGAGGTCGTCCGCTGCGAGGAGTGCCGCAGGATCCTGGTGCGCACGCCCGAGTCCGGCCTGTGAACCTCGTCGTCGAGGCCGACGGCGGCTCCCGCGGCAACCCCGGCCCCGCCGGTTACGGCGCGGTCGTCAAGGACACCGACGGCCAGGTGCTGGCCGAGGCCGCCGACGCCCTCGGCGTCGCCACCAACAACGTCGCCGAGTACCAGGGCCTGATCGCCGGCCTGCGGTCGGCCCTCGCCCTCGGCGGCGAGGGCGCCGCGGTCGAGGTCCGCATGGACTCCAAGCTGGTCATCGAGCAGATGGCCGGCCGGTGGAAGATCAAGCACGAGGGCCTGCGGCCGCTCGCCCGCGAGGCCGCCGCGCTGGCCGGTCGCCTGCGGGTCAGCTGGAAGTGGATCCCCCGCGAGCGCAACCGCGACGCCGACCGGCTGGCCAACGAGGCCATGGACGCCGCCGCCCAAGGCGACCGCTGGCGTCCCGGCTCCCGCACGGCGCCCCCGTCGATGCCCCAGCCCACGACCCCGCCCGGTCTGAGCCCCACAGCACCGCCGAACGTCGCGGTCACGGCCCCGCCCGGTGCCGGGCCCACGGCACCGTCGAGTTCCGGAACCACCACATCGCCCGGCGCGGGCGCCGTACCGTCGAACCTCCGGACCGACCTCCAGGCCGCTCTGCACCCCGCGGTGTCGTCCGGCGTGCGGGCGACGGCATCCTCGGACGGCACGGGCAGCGGATGGATGGGCCCGGCGCGCACCGCCACGACCTTCCTGCTGCTGCGGCACGGCGAGACGCCGTTCTCCGTCGAACGCCGCTTCTCCGGCACCGGCGACCCCGAGCTGACCCCCAAGGGCGTCGCCCAGGCCGAGGCCGCCGCCGCCCGGCTGGCCCGTCCGCCGTACGAGATCGACGTGATCGTCAGCTCTCCGCTCCGGCGCGCCCAGGGCACCGCCGAGATCGTCGCCGCGCGCGCCGGCCTGAAGGTCGCCGTCGACCAAGGGCTGCGCGAGGTCGACTTCGGCGCCTGGGAGGGGCACACCTTCACCGAGATCCAGCGCCGCTGGCCCGCCGAGCTCGAGGCATGGCTCGCCGACCCGTCGGTGGCCCCGCCCGGCGGCGAGAGCTTCGACCAGGCGGCGGCCCGCGTCCAGGCCGCCAAGGAACGCCTGCTGCTCGACCACAAGGGCAAGAAGGTCCTGGTCGTGTCGCACGTGACGCCCATCAAGCTGCTGCTGCGCTTCGCGCTGCTCGCGCCCTCCGCCGCGCTGTACCGCATGCACCTCGACGTCGCGTCCCTGTCCACCGTCGACTACTTCCCCGACGGCCCCGAGCTGGTCAGGTCCCTCAACGACACCGCCCACCTCCGCTGACCCCGCACTCCTGACGCGCTTCGCCGCCTGCCGGCGTCGTCCCGGCATGCCGCGACGACGCGGAGGCGTGGACGATCACCGCGGCGCCCGTCCCATATGGCCTGGTCGTGCTTGTCACCGGGTTGGCGGCGACTTGTGATCCGATAGAGTGGGACGACAGCGGACGAGTCGGCCGGGCGACCGCGTCGGGGCTCTCGAGCCCCGCCGAGGAAGGTCCGGGCTCCACAGGGCAAGGTGGTCGGTAACGCCGACCCGGGGTGACCCGCGGGACAGTGCCACAGAAAACAGACCGCCTCCCCTTCGCGGGAGGTAAGGGTGAAACGGTGGTGTAAGAGACCACCAGCGCCCACGGTGACGTGGGCGGCTAGGTAAACCCCACCTGGAGCAAGGTCAAGAAGGGGTCTCTTCGGAGACCCCGCGCGCGGCGTTCGAGGGTGACCCGCCCGAGTCGCGCGGGTAGACCGCTTGAGGCCACCGGCAACGGCGGCCCTAGATGGATGGTCGCCCCTTTGCACCAGCAAAGGACAAAACCCGGCCTACAGGCCGACTCGCCCGCTGTTCACGCTTCTGAGCATGGGATTCCTTGATCCCTACCTGGCAAGAGTCAGCACCAAGTCAGCACCCTCACTCTCGGACGACCGGTTGAAGGCCCCATCGAGAGCAGAGCGGACACGGCTGTCTGCCTCAGGTAGGAGGTGCCCGTAGGTGTCCACGGTCTCAGTGATCGAGGCATGGCCCAACCACTTAGAGACGTCCGAGATCGGCACTCCCCCAGCAAGGGCCGTACTGGCGAAGGAATGCCTCAGGTCATGAAAGGTGGTCTCTTCAGGGAGGCCCGCCTTCTTGAGGGCAGGCTTCAAGACCTTGGCGTTGAAGTAGTCCCGTCTCATTGGGTTACCTCTCACGGTGCCGAAGAGAAGGTCACCCTCGGGAGGGAAGTCCTTGATGTGCGCTGAGAGCGCGTCTAAGGCAAACGAAGGAAGGGGCACCTCCCGAACACTGGCCTTGGTCTTAGGGGCGCTCAGAGTGGGTCTGGTGCCCTTGGAGCCGTCTTCCTTCTCCCCGGTAAGGGTGACCTGCTGATCGACCTTGAGCTTCCGTTCCAGGAACAGCACGCGACTCTGACATAGGCCAAGGGCTTCTCCCTGCCTGAGACCCGCAGCGAACGCGACCAGGATCAAAGCCCTGTACCGAGAGGGAACGGCATCAGCGAGAGCCTTGACCTGTTCTGCGGAAAGAAGACTCACCTTGGTCGGGTGAACGTCGGGAAGCCTGATGTCCACACAAGGGGACTTCCCCAACCGGTCATCTTTCATGGCACCTCTGATGATGCTGGCGAAGATGTTGTAGACCGTTTCGATCGTTGAAGGGGCTAGTCCTTTTTCGGTCAGGGATTTCACCCAACCTTGAACGGTGCTGGTACGAATGGTGTTGAGAGGCTTGTTCCCGAACGTGGGATAGATGTGGTTCCTCAGATGCCGAGTGTAGGTGTCCGCCGTAGAAGGCCGATGGGGCATATCCGCCATCCACCCGTCGGCATACGTCTTGAAGGTCACCCTCCCTCGGCTAGGGTCCGAATACGTTCCCTGGTTCTTCTCGTTCTCTACCTTGGCCTGAAACGCTTCGGCCTCACTCTTGAGCCGAAAAGACCTCTCCCTCTGCTTGGCTGTCCTACCTCCGGGCTCCCGATACCTGACGGTCCACTTGTGGTCACAGCGTCCTTTGTTGGAACAGCCGCACTTCTTGAACACCGGCGCCAAGGTAATCACCTCCTGTGTGAACTATTGGGGACTAGGCATTCTCTGGAATGCCCCTGAACGGCCCTATAGTCAAATCTGAGACACTTTCCTGGGGGTGGGGTACTGGAACACCCGAAAACCCATCGCCCTCCCCTCTGACCGCTGTGGGGCCTTGTAGGGCTATTCGGGCTTCAGTAAGGGGGTTCATCGGGATTGACCCCATTAAGGATCTCCCGGGCCTTGTCGGTGAGACGGTCGGCGGTTTTCCCCTCCTCTCCCGTGAGAAGGCCCATCTCCCTTGCCTTTTTGATCCGAGCGGCCATGGTGTTCTTGCTTATTCCCCAAAGGTCGGAGAGGTAGAGGATCGGATTCTTTCTCCCGGCTTCCACGGCCTGGATGTACGCCTGGGCCACGACGGCGTAATGGTGAGGGGTCTCAAGCCTGCGGGGGAGTTGGGGGAGTTCGGGAATCCCCTCCTTCTCTCGGAGTTGTTTAGCGATGTCGGCTATCACCCTTCTGGCCTCACCTAGAGGGATAGAGCGAAGGACGTCCACGGTGATTCCGTCAGACTCGATCGCACTCTCGATCTCCTCCTCGTCACCCCTGAAGTCGATGTCTATCCCTGAGGGGCCGTCCCATGGGGCGGGCGGATTGTAGTGAATGCGAACAGCCCATCCGAGGACGTCATAGAAGCCGGTGATCTGGTAGGGCTTCCCGTTGTCCATGTGGGTGATGTGCCAGTTCTCCGGTAGGCGGAGGCCCCAAGGCTTGGGGTCGTAGAAGGTCGTCATGTACATACAGTACCACCTGACACACGGCGGGTGGCAGGTGTCGGGTGCTAGACTCTGAACGGGGACGGGGCAGAACGGGAAGCACGGAAAGACGACGGGGGAAAGGTGGCACGTACGGCGATGGCGCATGCCCAAATCCAGGAAGCGCAGGAGCGATGGGTCGGGACGAAGGAAGTCGCCCTTCATCTGGGGAAGCCGACGTCCTGGATCTACGACAACGTCATCAAGCATGGGATTCCTCACCGGAAGGTCGGCAACCAATACCGGTTCCGGCTGAGTGAGATCGATCAGTGGATGAACAGCCACTGACTTCGGGTACCCAACCAATACAGAAAAGGAGAGTGTCATGGGGGTAATTCCAATGATCGAGGCCGTGAGGAAGTTGGAGGCGGACAACCTGTACCTAGTGGAAGGGCTTATCTCAAGGGCGGTGACACTCCTCTACGGACAGCCCAAGGTCGGCAAGTCCGTCATGGTCCGCCAGATCATTCATTCACTGGCCGCAGGTGTGCCACTCCTTGGCGTTCCCGTGTCCGAGAGAATGCGGGTAGCCGTTTCCCTTACGGACGCAGGTGGCCTGCCCGAGTTCAATGAGTATTACGGGCGGCTTGATCGGGAATTCAGTGATGTGTTCTTCGTCGAAGACATTCGGGACCCTGATGATCTGCGCATGGTTACACAAGAGGCTCAAGTGTTGGTCATTGATAACCTGGACGGTCTCTTGCCGCCTGAAGCCGATCTGACACAGAGGCATGGTGTGCGTCCAACCATTGACCGAATCAACAGAGTCGTTGGCTCCGGGATTCCTGTGATCGTGGTACACCACGCCACCAAGGCGGGGATGGGTTATGGAAGCGGGAAGTCAATCAATGGGTCTCAATTCATCACCTCTTGGCCTAGGGTCATCCTCCATCTTGAAGAGAATGGACAAGGCGGCGGAACCCATAGGCTGACAGTCCGGGGTAACCATACGGCAGAGAAGGTCTGCCGATTGACCCTAGGGGATTCCAAGGACCTCCGGTTCTCGCTGGCGAAGGAATGGGAAAAGAAGGAGAAGCCGAAGAGGGAGAACAACAAGGCCAACTTGGATAGACGGCTGACCCAAGCGATTTATGTCGTGGAGAACTGCCAGGGACTGTCACAGAACAAGGCGGCGGAAAAACTCGCCGAGAGATACGGGCAGTCTGCGGAGACCTTCCGAAAGAACCTAGGAAAGACGATCCCCGTCAAGCAGGTCGGCCAAGGGGTCTGGGGGTTGACCGAGCAGGCGGAGAGGCAGCGGGCCGCCTAAGGCCGCAGGGTGGGTAGGTGGGTAGGTGGGGACCCTAATAGGGGGTCTCCGCCCCCCCTTTACCCACTGAACTATCTAGGCCGCCCTGAAGGCGGCCTCTTGGACGGCAGAAGAATTCAGGGAAGGGTTAAGAGTAGGGCGACCTTCAGGGTCGCCCATATCACTACCTTACCTACCTTGATGGGCGGCCTTGGATGGCCGCCATATACCTACCCTTATTTACACTACGTATTATAGGTGTCTACATAGGGTGATCTTCTAGGGGTAGGTAAGAAGTAGTAGAAAGAGGGGGGCTACGCCCCCTTATTTGAGCATGTTTACCTATCCTCCTTCCCAGCCGATCGGCGATGCCCAATTGCATCGCCTTGCCTCTGCCGACAGTCCCTTCCTGGTACCTCCCCATTCCCGGCCAGCCGATATGGGTTCTGTGGGGGCATAAAGAAGCACCCACCAAGAGTGAGCCTGGTGGGTGCCTATGGGGAGGGTTGGATTCCAGGAGAGTCGGTCAGGGAATTATCGGTTCCTTGGTGGGGCCGTCGATTCGGCCAAGGCATTTCAACTTGTGCGGCCGGTTGGGGAGGGTCACGTCGAATGCCACGACATGCCCGTATCCTCCGGCCGTGATGCTTTGACGGAGAAAGGTCCAGGCATTTCCCAAGTGGCTGGTTACGTGGACATGGGTGGGAAATGGGTTGGATGGGTCCGTGTATGCCTGGGCGAGGTACACGATGCATTCGGTAGCCGGAATGGAAACCTGACGACCCTCAAGGTTGACCAGGATCTTCCGCACCTTCTCGGGAAGGGTCATGGCTTGATGATAGGCCAAGCATGCTATGCCATGCTAGGCATGCTATCGCTTGGCTGATCTGCTACAGCTTCCTACGGTTGACCGGGTGATCGAATGGAAGGTGGACCAGCCGCGATGGAGGCAGGTCTACGAGATCATCAGAGGCCAGATCGAGGGTGGCCAGCTTCGACCTGGCGACAAGGTGCCTTCAGTGATCCAGCTCCAAGCGGAGTACGGCATAGCCACGGCTACCGGGCAGAAGGTTCACAGGGCGCTACGCGCTGACGGGTTAATCCGTACTGAGCCTGGTATGGGCTCCTTTGTTGTTCCTCGTGAAGGCGTAGAGGATGAGGACCAGGAGAATGGGTCCTGACCTGAACGGGTCCCCGTATACGAAACAATTTTCTGAGGCGATAGTAGGTTCTACCGCGCGAAGGGCTTAAACCCCCCGGGGTCGCAGGTCGGTAGGAGGGCACCAAGGAGTCGTCGCCTCGTGTGTGTCACTGATCCCAGCGAGGTAGCCCACAGCGGGTGGCAGACAGCCTCAGGGAGGCGCTGGCGACAGCTGAGCCGTAGGGCAGGAGAGAGTCAGCAGGGTCAGCACAAGGTCAGCACGGTCAGCCGTAGGACCCCGGAACAGCCGACACCGGACCGGAAGGGGAGGGGAGGGGGAAACTCCCTCTGACCAGGCCCTTCACAGTCCGGTGCAGGTAGCCTCTCTGCCCCTCAGGGAGGGGTCGTGATTACCCGGCCTACAGGCCGACTCGCCCGCTGTCACCCCTCTGGCCGGCATGTTTCCACACTCCAGCAAGATCAGGGCATTCTCAGGGAGCCATCCCGGCTGGCCGGGGAGTCGTCAACTGATCACATCTCGATGTTCTGAGCCGCCGGGCCTCTGAATCACGGTGATCGCGCTGCCCGGAACCTTCGAAGCACTCCACCGGAAACACGGGCTGTGCGGCTCTCGGGCCGGTTCGACGACTCACACGTCGTCAGGGCCGAAGGGTGGGAAATAGGGCTCGTTGAGGCGGATGACCCGAAGGTAGGGGGTCCGCGCGGCGGCGATATCGACGTCGGCCTCCGCGTACAGAACGAGCTCGGCGAGGTGATCGAGGGGTGGCAACGACCCGAAGTCGCCATGCGCCAGAGCGAGAGATCTCAGGCCCACGATGTCCTGCAGGCCCGATAAGTCCTCTACGTCTACATTCGACAAGATGAGTCGGCGAACGGAGGTTCCGCTCAACTGCTTCAGATCCACGTTGGCGGGGCCGCCCAACTGGAGCAGCTGCCACGACCGGCCCGTCAGAGGTCCCAGATCCATGCCATTCTCGTCCCACAGCAGCGCCTGCGTCACGGCCGACAGAAACCTGACGGGCTCGAACGTCCCCACCCAATCGAAGTCGGTGGTGAGGCGGCGTCGACGCAGGATCGGAGCCGCGGGCGGGGGCGTGAGGGTGTCGGAGCCGCACAACACCCGCCGCCACACCGGGAAGAGATTGATCCAGAACTCTTCCCAGAGGTCGTCCGTGACGAACGCGCTCTCGCTACCGGTCATCGGCGCCTTCCTTCCTTGTCCCACCGCATCATTCCACTACGGGATGCTGCTGGCGGTTCCTGTTCCGGCCGTGCGGATGTGGCTGATCGACTTCGGAATCCGACGAAGCCGCAGGCGTGGTGACGGTCCCTGAGGATGACGCGGAGGCGTCGAGGGCACATTGAGGGCACATGGCGTAGGAAGACAGGGGCGAGCACTGTCAACCAACGGCGGCGTTCTGGCAGCTCAGAAGCGATCTCCTTGATCTCGCCGCAGGTCATGGGCAGGCGCATTAGAACCGGCCTACAGGCCGACTCGCCCGCTGTCACCCCTCTGACCAGGGCTTCAACGCCCGGAGGTGACCTCTGCTCCGCTGCTGTTCCGGTCGGCGAGGTTCAACATGCTGTCGATGGCTCCCCGTCCAAGATCGGCATCGTCCGGGAACAGATGCCCATGGTGTCCATCGTCTCGGAGATCGTCGCATGTCCAAGGCGAGACTGGATGACCTTCGGATTGAGGTCGGCGCGGATCAAGCCTCGTTGGCTGTGTTCCTGCATGGTCGTTAGCTGATCCTCTGCACGGTGGCACCCCGTCGGATGGCGCGGGGGATCTCGGCGACGGAGTCCACGATGTCGATCAGGTGGGCGATGCTTCCGGCTGGAGCAGTGGAGCTGACGTCGACGGTGTAGGTGATCCCGGTTGACCGCCAGCTCTCGATATCGAAGCCGCCGGCCGCGGAAACGCGCACTCCCAGGAGTTCGATTCCCAGTGCGGCGGCCTCCCGGTAAAGGTCGTTGAGGACGCATCCCGCCGCCGCGAGGTGAAGGAGATGTCCTCCGGTGAAGTCCGCCCTGACGCTCACGCCCTCGGGCGTCCATCGATGAGGGAAATGCACCGCGTGCTCGTCCGTCACCTTCAGCGATCCTGCACTCACGATCACGTTGAAACGATCATCCATGATTCAGCTCCCGGCACCTCAGGCGTACGGACGTGACGACAAGAGTCGTCCTACACGTCGCAACCGCCGACCGGCAACACAGCAACACAGCAACACAGCACTCCCTCACACGGGAACACCCGCTCATGCCGCGGGTCGCACACCCGACACGCCTACTGGTTGATCATGTCAACCATCAACCGAGGCTGCAGTGTTGAACCACTCCCGTACGTTGCTGACCATAGATGACCGCTTTGCCATGCCTTGCCATAGAACTTCTTACTGTGTCTAGCGTGGAAAACCTGCTAGGCGAGTTCCTGCGTGCCCGACGGCAGGCGACAACCGTCGAACAGGCGGGGCTACTGCGAGGCGCGGGCGGCCGCCGCACGCCAGGGTTGCGCCGCGACGAGGTCGCAATGCTGGCAGGAGTCAGCGTCGACTACTACACGCGACTTGAGCAGGGAAGGGAACGCAGCCCCTCCGATGCTGTACTAGACGCCTTGGCCGGAGTCTTCGGCCTTGACTACGAGGCCACAGGACACCTGCACGAGCTTGCCCGTTCTGCGCGAGGAGGCTTCAGGCGTACGCATGTGGCCGACCACGCCTGCCCGTCCGTTCTCCGCCTCGTGAACAACTGGGAGCATGCCCTGGCGTTTGTGGTAAGCCGCCGGTTGGACATCCTCGTCCAAAACGCTGAGACCGCCGCATTTCTTGAGGGTTTGTCCCATAGTGACAACTTGCTTCGGCTGACCTTCCTCAACCCGGCGTCACGCGAATTCTTCCTTGACTGGGAACAGGAGGCACGGTTCAAGGTCGCCCATATGCGCGCTGCAGTCGGTGCAGACCTGGACGACCCATCGGTTCTCGCCCTGGTGGAGGAGCTATCGCTCGCAAGCGAGGACTTTCGCCGAATATGGAAAAGCCATGACATACAGGTCAAAGCGCATGAGAAGGGGCGCTATCGCCATCGTCGCGTCGGCGATCTGACTCTCTGGCATGCGACGTTCGCCATCGACGGTGTCCCCGGCCAGCGACTCTTTGTCGCACATGCCGAGCCCGGCACCCCATCCGACGACGCCCTGGCCAGGTTGTCCGCCGGCCGGCGCGCCTATCGGGACTCATGAGCCGCGTGGCCGCCACGTTCCGGTCAGCGCGGTGACTCACGGCTGTCCCGCCGGAACGCGGAAGACCTCCGAAACCGCTGACAACTGCTGAGATGCAGAGTCCCGGCTCACAAGCGGTTGCGGTGGATCACCGCAGGTCAGAGAAGTGCTGCCGGAAGAACCCGGCCTACAGGCCGGGTCGTCCGCTGTCGTGTGCTTCGCTCAGAGTCTGGGATGGGGCAGGGGAGGGGGCCGGCCGGCTCGTTGGGCGGGCGGCCGGCCCGGTTCGGGTCAGGCGGGGATCTGCTTCTCGTTCCAGGTGTAGTAGATGTAGGTGCTGCCGGGGCCGGTCATCGTGCCGTAGATCTGCCAGAAGGTGTTGGCGCCGGGAGAGAAGTGGAGGATTTTGTCTCCGGGCCGGTCGTCCAGGAACACGCTGGTGGACCCGTCGGCGGCCCGGATGTGCGCCTCGATCGTGAAGGTCGAGGTGTCCGGGATGTCGAGGCAGATCTCGTAGGTGTAGGCCGTCGGACCGGTGATGTTGTAGATACGGCCGTCCACGGCCCCCCGTTGGATGTTGGTGGGGATGTAGGTGTTCAGGACCCGGGTGTAGCCGCCCGTGGAGCAGTCGACCGCGGGGGCGGCCGCGGACGCGGGGCTCACGCCGGCGAGCATGGCGCCGAGGACGCCGGTGGTGACGGCGAGAACAGAGATGGTGCGCTTCATGCCTCTCCTCATCCGTGCAGTGACCCTCGACCAGATAGTTGAAGGCTGAACTGATTTTGGCCCGGTTGCCGTATCTGGACAAGTGGGGGGCAGAGATTGTGCATTTTCGAGTCAGACGGGCGGCAGGGTCCCCGTAGACCCCTGGAACAGCCGACACCGGACCGGAGATTTCTCTGACCAGGTTCTTCGCGGTCGGGTGCGGGGGCGTATCCGCCTCTCAGAGAGGGGCCGGCGAGGTCGAGGGGCCGGTGTCCGGGGGTGGGAGGTCGCGCAGGCGGGGTTTCCGGATCTTTCCTGAGGCGGTCTTCGGGAGGTCGTCGGTGAGGTCGAAATAGCGGGGGATCTTGTACTTGGCCAGGCGGGGGCGGAGGAAGGCGCGCAGTTCGTCGGGGGTGACGCTCGCGCCGGGGCGCAGGACCACGAACGCGCGGCCGACCTCGCCCCATTCGGCGTCGGGTACGCCGAGTACGGCGGTCTCGGCGATGGCGGGATGCTCGAAGAGCGCCGCCTCGACCTCGGCCGGGTAGACGTTCTCCCCGCCTGAGATGTACATGTCCTTGAGCCGGTCCATGACGTACAGGTGGCCGTCCTCGTCGAGCACGGCGACGTCGCCGGAGCGGAACCAGTCGCCGTCAGTGAACGCCGCCGTGGTCGCCTCCGGGTCGCGCCAGTAGCCGGGCGTCACGTTCGGTCCCTGGATGAGCACCTCGCCCGGCTGTCCCGCCGACGCGTCCGTACCGTCGGGCCGGACGACCCGCACGTTGGCGAAGAACACCGGCACCCCCGCCGAGCCGACTTTGCGCACGCTCTGGTCGGCCTCGAGGAAGGTGGCGCCGGGAGCGGTCTCGGTGAGCCCGTATCCCTGGCAGAACACCAGCCCCCGTTCCTGGTAGGTGCGGATCAGCGCGGCGGGGACCGCCGCGCCCCCGGCCATGAGGTGGCGCAGCGACGACAGGTCCGCGCCGGTCCACCGGGGCGAGCGGGCGAACGCGGCGAACATCGTGGTGACCCCGAACATCCAGGTGACACCGTGCTTCTCCATGAGGTCGTAACACTCCTCCACGTCCCACGACGGCGTGATGACCGAGCGGCCGCCCTTGAGGAAGGTCGGCAGCAGGGTCTGGTCCAGGGCGGCGACGTGGAAGAGCGGCGCGCTGATCAGCGTCACCTCCTCGCTCGTGACGTCGACGCCGGACAGGAGGTTGAAACAGTTCCACACGAGGTTGCCGTGGGTGAGCATCGCCCCTTTGGGACGCCCGGTCGTGCCCGAGGTGTAGAGGATGAGCGCCGTGTCCTCCAGCCGCACAGGCGTGTCGATCGGAGTGGGCTCCCCCTCCTGGAGCCAGGTCTCGTAATGCCGTTCCCCCGGCCCGGGGGCACCGAGGGCCACGATCAGCCGGAGGGGAGCCGTGGTGCCGGGAAGGGCTCGGACGATCTCGGTGCACTCGGGCGCGTAGACCAGGACCCCGGCGCCCGAGTGGTCCAGCATGTAAGCGATCTCGGGGGCGGCCAGACGGAAGTTCAGCGGCACGAAGATCGCCCCGAGCAGGTGCGAGGCGAACATCGTCTCGACGAGGGCGAGGTGGTTGCGGCCGAGGTAGGCGACCCGGTCACCGGCCCGCACCCCCGCGGCGCGGAGCCGCGACGCCAGCCGCGTCGTCCGCTCATGGACCTCGGCGTAGGTGACGGGCCGGTCCGCGAAGACGAACGCGGTCCGGTCCGGGGTCATCAGGGCCCGGCGGGCGGGCCACCCTCCCAGTCCGGCGTTGCGCATCGGTGGTGGACCTCCTGTGAGCCTGGGGATCAGGAAAGGCGCCCGGATCGAGCGGGTGCGGCGGCGCGGGATCGTCGAGCGGGCCGGCCGGGAGTCTCGAGCGGGCCGGCCGGGGAGCCGACGAGGGCGGCCGGGCGGTCGTCGAGGCCGGTCGGGGAGCCGACGAGAGGCGGTCGGGGAGTCGTCGAGGGTGGCGCCCGAGCGTGGGTCAGGCGTAGTGCCGGTAGATGGCGCGGGCGACGCAGGCGGGCTTGTCCGCGCCTTCGATCTCGACGGTGCAGTCGAGCCCCATCTGCACGCCGTCGCCGGGGACGTCCTCGACCGAGGCGACGGTGGCGCCGAGACGGATCTTGGCGCCCACCTTGACCGGGCTGGGGAAGCGGACCTTGTCCAGGCCGTAGTTGACGCTCATCTTCACGCCCTGGATGTCGAGCAGCTCGTTGAACAGCGGGATGACCAGGGACAGGGTCAGGTACCCGTGGGCGATGGGGCCGCCGAACGGCCCGCCCTTTGCCCTGTCGGGGTCGACGTGGATCCACTGGTGGTCGTCGGTGGCGTCGGCGAAGGTGTTCACGCGGTCCTGGGTGATCTCCAGCCAGCCGCTGTGGCCGAGATCCCTGCCCGCCAGCGCCTTGATCTCGTCCAGCCCGTTCGCCGTGGTGGTCATCTGTCTGTCGTCCTCTCCTGGGAGCCGAGCCCGAGCAGGCGTACGGCGTTGTCCTTCAGAATCCTCGGGCGGACCTCGGGCTTGATCTCCAGCTTGGCGAAGTCGGCCAGCCAGCGGTCGGGGGTGATCACGGGGTAGTCGGAGCCGAAGAGCACCTTGTCCTTCAGCAGCGTGTTGGCGTACCGCACGAGCTGCGGGGGGAAGTACTTCGGCGACCACCCCGACAGGTCGATGTAGACGTACGGCTTGTGGGTGGCGACGGCCAGCGCCTCGTCCTGCCAGGGGAACGACGGGTGGGCCAGGATGATCCGCAGCTCGGGGAAGTCGACGGCCACGTCGTCCACCAGCATCGGGTTGCCGTACTTGAGCCGGATGCCGCCCCCGCCCGGGACGCCGGCCCCGATGCCGGTCTGCCCGGTGTGGAACAGCGCCGGGACGCCGAGCTCCTCGATCGCCTCGTACAGCGGGTAGGCCACGGGGTCGTTGGGGGCGATGCCCTGGATGTTCGGGTGGAACTTGAACCCGCGCACGCCGTGCTCCGCGACCAGCCGCCGCGCCTCGCGCACGCCCGCCCTGCCCTTCCAGGGGTCGACGCTGGCGAAGGGGATCAGCACGTCGGCGTGCTCGGCGCAGCTCTCCGCGACCTCTTCGTTGGCGATGCGCGGGTGCCCGGTGGCGTGCTCGGCGTCCACGGTGAACACCACCGCGGCCATCTTCCGCTCCCGGTAGTACGCGGCCATCTCCGCGATGGTGGGCTGCCGGTGCCCGTGGGCCTTGAAGTAGTCCGCCGAGGCCCCGAACAGCTCCGGGCTCAGCGAGCCGTGCCCGTCCTTGGAGACCTCCGCGTGGGTGTGCACGTCGATCGCGACCAGTTCGGCGAGGTTCATGACCGTCATGTCAGACTCCCTTAGCCTCCGCGGCCGGGACCGCGGGCGCGGGGATTCCGTAGGTCTCCGGTTCGGCGCCGACGCCCGACCGCCAGGAGGCCGCGATGGCCTCGGCGGTCCATCCTCCGTCGGCGAACGCGACGGCCTTCTCCGCCGGGTGCGACCACAGCGCGAGGCGGTCGCCGCCGATGCCGATCGCCTGGCCGGTCACGCCGGCGGAGGCGTCCGAGGCGAGGAACACCACCAGGCCCGCCACGTCCTCGACCGTGCCCAGGCCTTCGTCTTTGCGCAGCCACTCGGGCAGCGGCCCGCCGGTGCGCTCCGCCTCCTCGATGATCGGCGCGAACACGGGAATGCTCTTGGTCATCTCGGTGGCCGCCACCGGGACGACCGCGTTCACCGTGATGTCCGCCCGGGCCAGTTCCATCGCCCACGTCCTGGCCATCGCCACGATGCCGGCCTTGGCCGCCGCGTAGTTGGTCTGGCCGAAGTTCCCGCGCTGCCCGGCCGGCGAGGAGATCAGGACCAGCCGGCCGCCGGTCCCCTGTTCGCGCATCCGCACCGCCGCGGCCCGCGCGCAGGTGAACGTGCCGCGCAGGTGCACCTCGACCACCGCGTCGAAGTCGTCGTCCGACATCTTCCACAGGACCCGGTCGCGCAGGATGCCCGCGTTGGTGACCATCACGTCCAGCCGGCCGAACTCCTCGGCGGCGGTGGCGACCAGCCGGTCGGCCACCTCGGCGGATCCGACGGGGGCGACGACGCTCCGTGCCCTGCCGCCGTCGGCGGTGATGGCGTCGACGACCTGTGCGGCCGCTTCGCCGTCGACGTCGTTGACGACCACGGCCGCCCCGGCCGCGGCCAGCGCCTCGGCGTACGCGCGGCCGAGGCCGCGGCCCGCACCGGTGACGACGGCGACCTTGCCGGATAGATCCATGGGACTCCCCCTGAGTTGGGACGGCGAATGGTGCGAATATAAGTCACTTGAATGACGATCGTCAAAAATCTGTTCAGCGTTCTGTCGTGTGGACGTGCCCGTGCACGCGCCGGGTCCATGCCGGACCTCATGGCGGAGCAGAGAGCCGGCACGGCCTGCGCTTTCAGCGCATGGAGAAGACGCGGGTCAGGCCAGGACGACCTGCTCCAGCCACCGGCCGACGCGCTCGGCCACCTCGCCGTCGAAGGTGCGCGTGTCGACGTTGTCGGCGTGGATCTCGAGCACCGGGAACCCGGCCGCCTCCAGTGCGCGGGCGGTGAAGTAGCTGCCCCGGGGGTCGTCGGACACCAGGTGCACCACGCCGTCGATGCCGTGCAGGCGGGCCTCCTTCACATACCACTCGCTGGACCACGGCGGGGTGTAGAGCTGGTCGGTGAAGGCGGCGAAGCGCGCCGCCAGCGCCCTCATGGGGTCCTCGCCATGGCGGATGTACCCGTCGGCGGCGATGGCCAGGTACATCGACCAGACGAACACCGCGCCGTACTCCTCCTCGAAGCGCTGGTAGAAGCCCATGTCGTACCAGAGGCCGCGGCCGATCCACATCAGCCGGGCCCGCTCGCCCGGGCACACGGCATGACCGGCCTCGACCCGGTCGCGCACCTCCTCGTAGAAGCGCCTGGCGATGTCCCGGGCCCACTCGGTGCCGCGGTGCCACTGGGGGAGCATGACGCTGGGGATGCTGTCGACGACGCCGAGCGGGGCGGGCCGGGCGCGGGCGATGAGGTCGCGCGTCTTGCGGTTCCACTCCTCCTGCTCGTTGACCAGCGCCATCACCTCACGGAAACGGGACTGGCGGAATCGCCTGCCGGTGGTGGTCTCCAGGAACCTCACGAGGTTCTCCAGTTCCGCGGTGAGCAGGTCCAGCCTCGCCGGGCCGACGGCCTGCTCCCACCGGTGCGGCATGAGCTCCCACCAGTTGGCGGGGACCTCGTTCTCGGCGGCGCTTTCCAGCGGGTAGAAGGTGACCCCGGGCTCCTGACCCCAGATGTCGAAGATCTTGCGGGTGAGGTCGCCGGAGGCGTCGCCGACGATGATGTCCGGCCTCGGCAGGCCGCCCCACGGGCCGGAGTCCGGTTCCGGATCGAAGGCCGAGCCCAGGGTGACCGAGTTGTACTGCTCGGAGTAGTCGGGATAGCCGCGCTGCCGCACCAGCTCCAGGTAGTGCCCCGAGCGCTGCTTGGCGGCCGCCAGGGACGCCCACCACTGGCCGACCGCGTACGGGATGTCCATCGTGCGGAAGATCTCGTGGGGGACGTCCGCGTTCAGCAGGGCGAACGGCTCGCCGGCGGCGACCCGCCTGCGCAGGTCGGCGAACCATTCGCGCTGGTGCCTGCCCGCCTCGGCCGCCGTCGCGAGGGATTTCACACTGCGCATGGATCGTCCTTCCGCAGGGCGGTCAGGTCGGCACGCCCGTACTCCTGGCGCTCCAGCGAGACCGCGGGGATGCCGGCCGCCGCGCGCTGCGCGGGGAAGTCCCACGCCGGAGCCTCGTCGCCCACCCTGGAATAGGCGAGGAGCAGCTCGGCCCGGCAGCGGCGTACGGCCGTCGCCACGTGCGCGGCGCGCTCGGCCGCCGTCGCCCTGTGGGCGGTCGGACCGCTGTGGTGGTAGTGCTCGGCCAGGGCGTCGAGGCCGCCCCCGCCGACCGGCTCGGCGCGGAGTGGCTCGCCGAAGGAGTGGTCCTCACCGACGATCACATGGCCCTCGGACTCGATGGCCTCGTAGACGTGCGGGGTGTCGTGGTCGCTGCCGCTCAGGAAGACCCGCCGCCCGGCGTGCTCCGCGAGCCGTCCGGCCTCGGCCAGCAGCCGTTCCAGCAGCGCGACGTGCTCCTCCACGGGCAGGGCCGCGCCGGCCACCGCGAGGAACTGCCGCCCCGTCAGCCGGGCGGGCACCGCCCTGCGCAGCTCGGCGGCGGCGGCCAGCAGACGGCGCCGCTCGTTGTGCGCCGCCACCGCCCCGGCCAGGTCGAGGGGGCGGCCGGTCCAGGCTTCGAGCCTGGCGGCGAACTCGCCGATCCGGCGGCGGTTGTAAAGGGCGGTCGTGCGGTGCGGCAGGTGCAGGATGTCCACCAGGTACACCTCGGGCAGCCTTCTGCCCGGCTCCACGCGGGACAGCTCGCGCAGCGCGTAGAACAGCCGAAGGGACGCCTCGCAGTCACGGGAGACCACCACGCGATCGAGGTCGCCGAAGGCCCCGGCGAGCAGCCGGGCGAGCACCGAGCGGGCGACCGGGTCGACCCCGCGGCCCAGGTACCGGTCTCCGAGCGCGGAATCGGACTCCGGGTCGCCGGTGAGGCGGAACGCGCGGGCGCCGGCGGCGGTCAGCAGTTCGACCGGCATGTCCGCCCCGACGTAGCCGACGACCGGCGCCCCCGCGCCGGTGCGGCCCTCGAAGGGGGCGCCGCGCCGGGCGTACGCCTCCTCCAGCGCGGCGAGCGCTGCGAGCACGTCAGATCACCCCCTTCTCGGCCAGCGTCGTGAGTTCGTCCTCGGAGTAGCCGAGCAGGCCGCCGTAGATCTCGGCGTTGTTCTCGCCGAGGGCGGGCGCCGGGCGGTCGAGCGCCGCCTCGCAGGAGGAGAAGCGGATCGGCACGCCGGTCCCGTACAGGTCCGCGGGGCGGCCGTGGCGCGGATGCTCCAGTGGCACGACCTCCTCGCGCTCGAGGACGAGCGGGTCGCGCACGGCGGCGCCGGGCTCACGGACCTCGGCGGCGGGGACGCCGTGCCGGGCGAGCAGGTCGAGGACCACGGCGAGCGGGCGGTCCGCGGCCCACGAGCCCACGAGTTCGTGCAGCTCGCCGGCGTTGGCCACGCGCGCGTCCCGGGAGGCGAACCGCGGATCCGCGGCCAGATCGTCGTGCTTCATCGCCGCGAACAGGCTGCGGGCGAACGCGTCGGTGGGGCCGCACAGCGCGAACCAGCCGTCCGCGGCCGCGAAGGTGCCGAACGGCGCCAGCCTGGGCACGGTCATTCCCGTGCGCATGGGCAGGCCGAGCTTCTCATAGGCGTCGAACGGCTCGCACGCGACCATCGAGGTGAGCGTCCCCAGCATGGACACGTCCACGTGCTGGCCCTGGCCGGTCGCGTCGGCCCGCAGGACCGCGGCCAGCGTGCCGATCACCGCGTACAGCGGCGCGACCAGGTCGCCCACCGGCAGCCCGAAGCGGACGGGCGGCTCTCCGGGCGCGCCCGCGGTCATCATCACGCCGCTGAGCGCCTGGACGATGGTGTCCATCGCCTTTCCCGAGCCCGGACCGCCCTGGGCGCCGAAACCGCTGATCGACGTGCACACGATGCGCGGGTTGATCGCGCTCGCCCAGTCGTGGCCGATGCCGAGCCGCGCCATGACCCCGGCGCTGTAGTTGTCGATCATGACGTCGGCCGTCCGGACCAGACCGGCCAGGATCTCGCGGGCCTCGGGATGCTTGAGGTTGAGGGTGACGCTCTGCTTGTTGCGGCCGCGCAGGAGCATCGACACCGACATGTCGTCCTCCCCGTGCCGGGCGAGCGACAGCCCCTCGGCGCCGAGGTAGGGGGCGTTGTTGCGGGAGGTGTCGCCGCCGGTCAGCGGGTTCTCCACCTTGATCACGCGGGCGCCGAGGCCGGCCATCAGCAGGGTCGCGTACGGCCCGGACAGCGCGGTGGTCAGATCGATCACCGTGCGGCCGGCGAGCGGACGGTCAGCCACGCAGCACCACCTCCTCGCCCTCCCAGCGGAACTCCGTCGCAAGGCCCGCCCGCCGCGTGATGTGCTCGATGTAGGACACGACCCGCCGCCCTTCTTCGTCGTCGCCGAGCGGCACCGGCCGGCCCGCGCCGTCGATCCGGCATGGGATGACGCCGGCCGAGACCAGGCCGTCGCGGTCGAACCGGCAGACCGCGATCGCGGTGTTCCGGCTCTCGGGATGGAAGGGGTAGTACGGCATGTCCGGGTCGGGGGCGAAGCCGTACAGCTCGACTCTGCGGCGCGCCCACGCGGCCCGTTCGCCCTCGTCGCCCGTCGCGGGCGTCAACGCGCGGGTGACGGTCACGAAGTTGCCCAGCCCGTGGTAGATCGGCCTGCCCCGGTACATCTCGACGCCGCGCATGATGTGGGCGTGGTGGGCGAACACGGCGTGCGCGCCGGCGTCGATGACGGCATGGGCGACGGGCCGCTCGTACATCGCCAGGACGGCGGGGGTGTGCCCGACGCCCTTGTGCAGTGACACCAGGACGACATCGACCTCGGCGGCCAGGGCCGCCACCTCCTCGGCCGTCCGCTCCAGGCCGGCGGGGTCGGCGAAGGTGTAGACGGCGGGCGGCCCGCCGGGGCTGGCGTGGTCGAGTTCGTAGTGCGTCAGCACCTTGATGTAGGCGCAGCCGGGCTTGCGGCTGGTCGCCCAGGATTCGCGCGGGCCGACGCAGTTGTAGCTCAGCACGCCGACGCGCAGCCCGTCGCGCTCCACGACGGCGGGACGACGGGCCTGGTCGAGGGTCATGCCGGCGCCCGCGGTGGTCAGCCCGGCCCCGGTCGCGTGCGTGATCGTGTCGGCCACCCCCTCGCCACCGGCGTCGTAGACGTGGTTGCCCGCGAGCGTCACCACGTGGAAGCCCGCGCCGGCGACCGCGGCCAGCGCGGCGGGGTCGGCGGGCGGAGCGGGGACGTCGGTGCTCACCTGGGCGGTGGAGGTGCTGTGGGGCACCTCGATGTGGCCGATCACCACATCGCCCCGGCCGAGCGTCGCCCGGGCCGGGGCGAAGAAGGACGCGGGGTCGGGCTCGTCGACGATGAGGTCGCCGACGGCCATTACCGTGAAGCTCACGTGGTGGTCTCCTCCTCCAGCAGGTGTTCGTCGGAGTCGCGCGCCGCGCGCCCGGAGAAGCGCGACAGAAAGGCCCGCAGGCGGGGCGAGGCGGGGTTGTCGAAGATCTCCTCGGGAGTGCCGTCCTCGACCACCCGGCCCTGTTCCATGAAGACGCACCGGTCGGCCACTTCGCGGGCGAAGCTCATCTCGTGGGTCACGATGATCATGGTCATGCCGCCGCGGGCCAGGTCGAGCATGACGCTCAGCACCTCCTGCACCAACTCGGGATCCAGGGCGCTGGTGGGCTCGTCGAACAGCATGATCCGGGGGTTGGTGACCAGGGCCCTGGCGATGGCGACGCGCTGCTGCTGGCCCCCGGACAGCATCCGGGGATGGGCGTCCGCCTTGCCGGCGAGCCCCACCCGCGCGAGCAACCTCAAGGCCTCCTCGCGCGCCTCCCCGGTGCTGCGGCGGTGGACCGACACCTGCGCCTCGGTGACGTTGCGCAGCACGTTCCAGTGCGCGAACAGGTTGAACTGCTGGAAGACCATGCCCATGCGGCCGCGCTGGGCGGCCACCCGGCGCTCCGGCAGGGGACGCAGGTGGCCCCGGTGGAGCTCGTGGCCGAGCAGCTCTCCGTCGAGGTACATGGCCCCGCCGTCGATGCCCTCCAGTTGGTGGACGCAGCGGAGCAGGGTGGACTTCCCCGACCCGGACGGGCCGATCACCGCGACGACCTCGCCCTCCCGAACCTCCAGGCTCACCCCGTCGAGCACGACCTGGGCGCCGAACCGCTTGCGCACGTCACAGACGCGCAGGACCGGTGTGTCGCTCACCGCTACCCCTTCCCGAAGTGACGCTCCAGGCGTCGCTGGCCGAGCGACAGAACGGTGACCACCGCCAGGTACCACGCGCAGGCGACGACGAGCAGCGGCACGATCTCGTAGGTCCTGTTGTAGATCACCTGCACCGAGTACAGCAGGTCGGCCATCGCGATCACGCTGACCAGGGAGGTGCCCTTGAGCAGGCTGATGAACTGGCTGCCGGTGGGCGGGACGATCACCCGCATCGCCTGGGGGAGCACGACCTTGGCGAAGCTCTGCGCGGTCGTGAACCCCATCGCGCGCGCGGCGTCGCGCTGGCCGTCGTCCACGGCGATGATGCCCGCCCTGACGATCTCGGCCATGTACGCGGCCTCGTGCAGGGTGAGCCCGATGATGGCCGCGGTCAGCGAGCTGATCACCGAATTGGTCGGCCAGGAGACGAAGGTCGGGCCGAAGGGCACGCCCAGCGAGATCCGCGGCAGCAGGTAGCCGAGGTTGAACCAGAAGATCAGCTGGACCAGCGGCGGTATGCCGCGGAAGACCGCGACGTAGACGGCGCAGGCCCAGGCCACCGGGGTGAAGCCGCTCAGCCTGCCCGCCGCGAGGAGCACCCCGAGCGCGCTGCCCAGCACCATCCCGATGACGGTGAGCAACAGCGACATGCCGAGGCCGCGCAGAATGTTCGGGTCGAACAGGTACTGCCTGACCACCGGCCATTCGAACCGCGGGTTGGTGACGAGGAACCAGGCGAACTGCGCGACCAGGACGAGCAGCACCACTGCGGCCACCCAGCGCAGGGGGCGGGGGCGAGGCCGGGCGGTGGCGACGTCCACGACGTCGCCGACCTGCCGGGTCATGGTCATTGGGTCGCCGCTGCGTTCAGCTTGGGCTCCTCCACCGCCACCTTCTGCAGCCCGTACTTGTCCATGATCTTCTTGTATTCGCCGTTCTTGAAGATCTCCTTGAACGCGTCGAGCATGACCGGGCCGAGACCGCTGGACTTGGGCACGAGCATCGCCAGCTGGTCGACGCCGGCGCCCTGCTCGTCGGTCTGGGTCACGTACGTGAAGGCGTCCTTCTCCTTGCCGATCACGTCCAGGGCCGCGCTCTCGGTCATGCCGGCCGCGTCGGCGCGACCGGACTTGGCGGCGAGGATGGTGCCGTTGGTGTCGGCGAAGCCGATGAACTCCAGCGCCGGCTTCCCCTGCTTGGCGCACCATTCGGTCAGGCGCTTGGCCTGGTCCTCCGTGATGCTGCCCGCGGTGCCGGCGACGCGTTTGCCGCACAGGTCGCCCGCGCTCTTGATGGACGAGGACCCGGCCTTGGGGATCAGGTAGGAGGTCCGGGTGACCATCCACACGAGCGCGTCGAACTGCTTCTCGCGTTCGGGGGTGTCCTTGACGGGGCCGTTGAAGGCGTCGTACCTGGAGGCGAGCATGCCGGACAGCGCCGCGGGCAGGCCGCTGACGATCGAGATCTCGGTGCGGACGCCCAGGACCTTGCCGAGGGCGTCCTGTACCTCCTTGTCGATGCCCGTGACGGTCTTGCCGTCGTTGGCGACGATCCGGTAGGGCGGGTGGGAATCCCCGGCGAATCGGATGACGCCCGCTTCCTTGATGTCATCCGGCAGGGCGTCGTAGAGCGCCGTCCCGCCGGCCGGACGCGGCGTCTCACCACCGCCTCCACCGCACGCCGCGGCGCCGGCGAGGGCCGAAGCCGCCACACCCGCGAGGATGGTCCTGGGCAATCTCATGGTGGTCCTTCCCGCGACCGGATAATGCGGCAGTTAATCTTGCGGTCGTGGGGACAAATGTCACACCTAGGGATGCACGACTGTCAAGGGGTGGTTGTGCGAGGCGGAGACGAGCGCGGCGGGCGGAGCCGCCGGCTCCACGTCCGCGGGTGGGATCAGGTGAGCGCGAGAATGGAGCCGGTCCGGTGGTGGGCCACCAGCTCGGCCAGGGCCGGCTCGAACTCCGCGACGATCTGCCTGACGCGGAACTCGGCGAGCGGCCCGAGGGTGTCGTAGACCTCCACGAACAGATCTCTGGCCGCGGCGCGCGGCCAGTCGGCGGGCAGCAGCTCCGCCGGCAGGTCGGGGTCGTGGTTGGGGAACCGCCGCCAGGTGTCCATGATCCCCGTGCGCGCCACCAGCGCCTCCGAGGCGCCGACCACGCCCCTGCGGACGCGTTCCAGAAGTGGCGAGTACCGCGCCACGAACTCCTCGTAGCCGCGCCGGAGCTCGTCGAAGTCCCATGCCTCCTGCGGGGCGCGCATGCCCGCGGTGCTCAGGGCCTCGGCGCGGAAGACCGTCGCCATGGGGATCTCCAGCTCGGTGAGCACCGCCGCCGCGCTGTCGGCGTTCGCCGCCGGCGAGACCCACAGCCCGTCGTAGAGCGGGGCGAAGCCGAGCCAGCGCAGCCTCGCGCGCAGTGCGTGGCGCAGGTCCCGCTGTTCCTCGGAGATGGAGAAGGCCGCCATCACCCATCGTCGGTCCCACGCGCCCTGCTCCAGGCCGAAGGACATGATCCGCTGCCGCCCCTCCACCATCACCGCGGCGGCCCGGTCCGTCAGGCGGTAGTAGGTGCGCCGCCCAACCTTGGACGACTCCAGCAGGTCCCTCTTGGTGAGGCGGCTGAGCGCGGCCCTGGCCGCCACGGCGGAGACGCCGAACTCCTCGGCCAGCCGCACCAGGGCGGCGGACGGCAGTTGCTCGGCCCGGCTGATCCAGTAGTCCCCGAGAAGCGTCGTGATCAAATGCTGCGGGGGCGTGCCCACCTGGGAGCGCGGGAAATCGACGTCCTCTGCCTCGGACCTCTCGCGATGATTCACAACACGAGTATATTGACGACGCTTGCAGACGCGTACGTTACTCGATTGTCATGCTTCTGATGGTCTCGCGCCGCACTGGTACGAAGCTCCAACGTCCTGCCGCCACAGGCCCGCCATGGAGCCATCGGCGCCGGCGGCCGTGCGGCCCGCCGCGATCACCGCTGGTCGCGCCGGCCGTCGCCGCGGCCGCCGGCGAGGAGGTCCAGCCGATCACGGTCGGTCGTCTCGTCGAAACTCGTGTGACGGCGAACCGCCGGCGACTTCAGGGCCGACACCTGCGCGAAGGTGTGATGCGCGGCCAGCTTGGCCAGCCCGGGGTCGAACTCCGCGAGGATCTCGCGGAACCGTCGCTCCGCGGACTCCCCGAGCGAGTCGTAGATGCGCACGCACAGCCGCCTGGCCTCGTCGCGCGGCCAGCCCGCGGGGAGCAGCTCGGCGGGAAGGTCGGGATCGAGCGTGGGGAAGACCCGCCAGTCGGTCATGATCGCGGTCCGCAGCAGCAGCGCCTCGGCGGGGGAGGGGCCGCCGGCCGCCAGCCGCTCGGCGACCGGCCGGTGGACGTCGATGAAGCGCAGGTAGCGCTCGCGCAGCCCGGCGATGTCGAAGGCGCGATGCGGCACCGGGTCCAGGTCGTCGTCGGCGACCGTGCGGGCCCGGAACACCACCGTCCCCCGCACGCCGAGCCTGCGCACGAGTTCGACGACGTCGTCGGTCCTGTCGTGCGGCGACACCCACACCGCGTCGAAGACCATGCCGAAGTGCAGCAGGCGCAGCCCGTCGCGCAGCGCCCGGCGGGTGTCGCGCTGGTCCTCGGGCACCGAGAACGTGACGACCGTCCACCGCCCATCCCAGCGCGGGGTGGTGGCGCCGAACGTCAGCAGGCGGCGCGCGTGCGCCACGATCACGTCGGACGCCCGGGGCGGCAGTCCGTAGGCCGTGGTGCGCCCGGTGCGCGAGCTCTCCAGCAGCCCACGTGCGGCGACCCGCCGCAGGGCGGCGCGGGCGCTGGTGGCGGTGATGCCGAACTCCTCCAGCAGGGCGACCAGCGCCGCCGACGGGATGTGCTCCTGCCGCCAGAACCAGTAGTCGCCCAGCAGCGTGGTCAGCAGGCGCTGAGGTTCGGCCCCTTGCCGGGCTCTGGGCAGGGAGCCGGGTTCCGGCGACGCGGTCACCAGGCGTCCTTCCATCGTCAGACTCCTCGGCCGGTGCGGGCGCCCGTTCGACGACGTGCGGGGGCGAACGGGCTTACCGGGGTCGACCTGCGTGAATCCTACGTCACCGGCTCCGCGTCCGGGCTGTTCCCGGTGATCGGGGGATTGACATCGGTGACATAAGAATGAACGATCGTCTCCACTAGCGGTGGCATTCGTCCCGCGACGGCCGCCAGGCGGGCCGCCGGCCGTTCGCGGACCCGGCCGGGCCTCGGGCCGCACTCCCGCCCGTCCATCGACTGTGGAGGAAACACACCATGGGAACCGAGTCGAAGGGGGCCGCCGCCGCGATACGCCGTGGAGCGGCCGTGTGCCTGGCCGTCGCGCTGGCGACCGCCGCCGGGAGCGGAACCGCCGCCGCCTCCGCCCGGCCCCCCGGCGGCACACCGTGCCTGGCCGAGTCCCCTGCCCATCCCACCTGCATCAGCGGCGCCCTCGATGACGGCACGCCCTACGAGTTCGTCGTGCCGGCCGCCTGGAACGGCACCGTGGTGGTCGCCCTGGACTTCGCCGGCGCGGGCCGGGACGAACCCCTGACCGCGCGGCTGCTGGCCGACGGCGTGGCCCGCGGCGGGACGAGCCGGGCCATCACCGGCTGGAACCTCCGGTCCGCCATCGACAACCAGGCCGAGGCACTGACCCGCTTCGAGGCCGCCTACGGCCCGGCCCGCAGGGCGATCGCCGCCGGGACCTCGATGGGCGGGTTCATCGCGGCCGGCGTCGCCCAGATCCACCCGGACGCCTTCGACGCCGCCGTCCCGATGTGCGGCGGCCTCGGCGGGTCCGTCGGCCAGTGGAACCAGAAGCTCGACACGGTCTTCGTGCTCGAGCGCCTGGTCGCCCCGGGGCTGCCGGTCATCGACATCCCCCAGGACGTCGAGTCGGCCCGGAAGGCATGGATCGACGCCCTGGCCGCGGCGCAGCGGACCCCTGAGGGGCGGGCCCGCATCGCGCTGGCCGCCGCGATCGGCCAGTTGCCGGCCTGGGGCCGCAACCCCGACGGATCGGCGACACCGCCTCCGGACGGCAGGGACGCCGGCGGCCTGGAGCAGGGCGCCTACCTCGCGCTCGCCGGCGGGCCTCTGCCCTACATCGGGCAGGCCATGGGCAGCCGGCGCCAGCTCATGGCGGTGGTCGGCGGAAACCCGTCCTGGAACACCGGCGTGGACTACGCCGGGCAACTGCGCCTGGCCGAGCCCGCCCTCCGGCGCGCCGTCCGCGAACTGTACAAGGCGGCGGGCCTGGAGCTCGGGGCCGACCTGCGGAACCTGGCCGCCGCGCCCCGCGTCGCGGCCGACCCCGAGGCCGTCAGGCGGTTCGCCGACGGCCTCGTCCTGGACGGCCACCTGCGGATCCCCGTGCTGACCGTGTCCGCCACCGGCGACCAGATCTCCACCGTCGCCCAGCAGCAGTCGTACGAGGAGAAGGTGCGCCGTGCGGGAGCCGGCTCGCTGCTGCGCCAGACGTACACCCGCACCGTCGGCCACTGCGACTTCTCACCGGCGGAGCAGGAAGCGGCGCTGGTGACCATGTTCGACCGGCTGCGGAGCGGTCACTGGCCGGCGACGTCCGCCCCGGCGATGAACGCCCGCGCGGCGGCACTGGCGGCCGACCCCGCCCCGCGGTATGTCCCGTTCACCCCGCCCCGGTTCAACCGCCCCTACCCCGGCTGACCCGCGGGAGCCGTGACGGGGCGGTGGCGGCGGGCTAGGAGAAGCGTTCGACCATCACGGGGATCAGTCCGCCTGTGTGGCTCAGGGTCGTGGTGAGCCGTCGCAGCAGGGGGCCGATGGCCGCGTCCGAGGAGGTCGCGAGGCAGGCGGTCAGGTCGAGGGCGCAGGCGCCGCCGGGGCCGACGCGGCGCAGTTCCCAGGTGAAGACGTCGCCGGCGACATGAACGCGGGCCGTGCCGAGGACCCGGGTGCGGGGGTCGGCGGCGTCGCCGGTGAGGGTCATCCCCCAGGCCGCCTGGAGAGCGGGGAGGCGGCCGGGAGTGAGGTCGCCGGCGAACAGCACGCGATGCAGGCGCTTGTCGTGGAAGCCCTCGGGAACCTGCGCGTCTTCCAGCCGCAGGGGAGCCGAGCCGGGGACGGGCAGGCGGTCGGTGAACAGCGTGCGCAGAGCCGGCTCGCCGGGAAGTTCGCGGCCGTGGGCCCGCCGGTAGGCGTCCTCGGCGTCGCGCCGGGGGACCGGCACGACACGCAGGCGCAGGGCCGGGTCGCCGCGCAGGTCGCGGCTGAGGGCCGCCGAACTGCGCCAGGCGCCGTCGGACGCCGACCAGCAGGCGGTGTCCAGGCCGACCGTGGTGTGGTCGTCGTCGAAGACGAACTCCTCGACGACGATGCCGTCCACCGTCGCCGCGGCGGACACGGGGGTCACGAGCGCCGCGGGGGCGCGGTGGCCGGGGACGACCAGGTAGTAGTCGAGCGGCGGCCGGGAGCCGGAGACGTCGACGGCCGGGCGGGAGCCGGTCGCGCCGGGCGCCTGGCCGGTCCGGTTTCCGGCGGCCGTCCCCTCCGCCTGGTCGGGAGTGGCCGGGCCGTCTGGTCGTTCCGTGTCGGTGGGCATGGCTCATTGTCGCCGGACGGTGTTGTCCGCGGAGGACGTGGGGGGATGGCGATCAGCCGCCGTCGCGGGCGGCGGGAACGCCGTGGGGGAGAGCCGCGGCGCCGGTGATGATCAGCTCGAGGCCGTCGCGGAAGGCGCGGTCGCGGAGCTCTCTGGGCCGGGCGTCGGCGCGGGTCGCGCGGGCTTGTTCCTCGGTCGTGTAGCCGTTGACGTACGCCACGACGGTCTCCACGGCGACGGCGGCCGTGTCCGCGGGCACGCCTGCGGCGGACAGGGCGGCGATGAGGCCGTGGTAGAAGCGGACGGCCTCTCTGCCTGGATCGTGGAAGGTGGACATGAGGCGCGCGCCGTCGCGGTGGGCCAGCATGAGCTCGCGCATGCCGATCGCCAGGCCGCGCAGTCGCTCCTCCCAGGGGCCGTCGAGTGGCGGGACGGCGTCGGCCGGCGGGGTGACCAGGTGCGCGACCATGGCGTCCAGCAGGGCCTGCTTGCTGGGGTAGTGCCGGTAGAGCGCGCCCGCGCGCACGCCGAGCCGACCGGCCAGGAGTCGCATGGTGAGACCGTCCAGGCCGACCTCGTCGAGCAGTTCGATCGCCGCCCGCAGCACCTGGGCGCGTCGCTCGCCCATCGGATCCTCCTTGTCGCGGTTGACAGCTCGGCTCCGCGTAGGTGAACAATGTACACGTGAACGTTGTTCACGTAGGAGGGGGCGGGCGTCATGAGGGAGCTGGGCGCGGGGCCGGTGCTGGTCGGCGCCGACGGCGGGAACTCCGTGGTGCGGCGACACCTGGTGCCCGAGGTGGGACTCGCCAACGCGGACCTGTGCGGGGCGATGGGGCGCACTCCGCTCACCGATCGCTTCCCGGCGCCGGCGGGGTACCGGGAGGACCTGCTGGAGCGCGGAAACGCGGCCGTGGAGGTCGGCAAGCAGGCACAGAAGAGGTTCGTCCCGGCCGCGGATGAGGTGACACGGTGAAGAGTTCCCCCCAGATCGTGCGCGACTACAGCAAAGGCCAGGTTCGTTCCGCCGACGGGACGACGATCGGCTACCGGCAACGCGGCCGCGGCCCCGCATTGATCCTCGTGCACGGTGGCATGCAGGCATCGCAGCACTTCACGAGGCTTGCTGCCACCCTGTCGGCCCACTTCACCGTCTATGTGCCCGACCGGCGGGGACGCGGGCTGAGCGGACCCCACGGTGACCACTTCAGCGTGCTGCGCGAGGTCGACGACCTGCGGGCACTGGTCGCGGCGACCGGGGCCTCGCGGATCTTCGGCCTGAGCTCGGGAGCGCTCATCACCCTGCGCGCGGCGCTGGCCATTCCCGCACTCGATCGGGTCGCCCTGTACGAACCTCCGTTGTCCGTCGGCGGCTCGGTGCCGATGGACTGGGTGCCGCGTCTCCATCGCGAGATCGCCGCAGGCAAGATCGCCTCCGCCCTGGTCACGGCACTGAAGGGCCTGGGCACCGAACCGGTGTTCGATCGAGTTCCGCGATCGGTTCTTGTGCCGCTCATGGCGGCCGGCTCGCGCCTGCGACGCGATGCGCCCGAAGACGAGGTACCGATCGAAGCGCTCGTCCCCACGCAGCGCTTCGATATGCAGATAATCCGGGAGATGGCTGACACGGTGCAGGACTACGCGGCGCTCGACGCGCAGGTTCTGCTGCTCGACGGCGCCAAGAGCCCGGCATATTTCCGCGTCGCGCTGGACGCGCTTTCCGCTGTGCTCCCGCATGCGCGACGTGTCTCGTTCCCGGGCCTTGGGCATTCGGGTCCGGACGACGACGGAGACCCGCAGCGTGTGGGGGCGGCTATGGGCGATTTCTTCGGCGCGCAATAGTGGTCACCGATGGCGTCCACGGTATCGGCGTCCATCCTCGTGGGTGGCTCGCACCTTCGGACGGGACGGGACGGGCCGGTGGAGGCGTGGGCGGTTCGGAGCTCCTCGTGTCAGGACGTTCCCGGGCATGCCGCCTGGTCAAGGGCAGGGCCGGCCGCGGGTCATCGTCGCCGATAACGGGAAAGCCGCCGAAGTCCTCGATAGCGGACGGATTCCCGTCTAATGGGTATTCCGGAATGACGTGACCCTGGAGTCGGGTTTCTTTTCTTTATTGTGTTCGTCTGTTTTTCCTATCAGTGCGCCGCTGCGGCGTCGCTGGTTCGCTGAATGGGTATTCCCTGGTCGCAGTGCTGCCGCGGTGGCACGGAAATAGTCCGATTCATCGGAATTCAAGCGATATGGGGGAACCGAGTGATTCCTCGGGAAACAGGTCCTTTCATAGGTAAGCGCGTGTTCACTGTGGCGTTCGCGACCGCGATCGCCGGTGGAGTGCTCGCGCTGTCGCTCCCGGCCATGGCGCAGGCCGGTACGGAGACGCGGGGCGTCCCGGGGCACCAGGCGCACCACGTCGCGCCGGCCCACGCTCCCGCCACCGGTGTCGCCGTCGTCGCCCAGAAGAAGGCCCGCGGGGGCGACGGCGACGAGGACGGCAAGAAGAAGTGCTGCAAGCACTGTCCTCCCGGTCCCCCCGGACCTCCCGGTACTCCCGGGCGCAGCGCCGGGATCGACACGGCGTTCCAGGGGAACAACAAGTTCGTGGGCTACGCCCAGGGCAACGGTCCGACGTTCGTCCGGGACCCGAGAACCACCCCGCCCTGGCATGACCTGTCCACGCTGCCGGGATATCCGGGCAACGCCAGCGACGTCAGCCTCGCGGTGATGGGGAACACCCTCCACGTCACGGTGCTCAGCACGACCGGCCTGATCCGCCAGACGGCATGCACCGTCAACCCCACGCCCGGCACCGGCAACAACCCGGCCTGGCCGGGCAACTGCGGTTCCTTCGTGGAACTCACTCCGCCGCTCTAGGCCCGCGCGGGCTGATGGAGCGAACGCGCGTGCCGCATCCGGGGCGTCCCGGATGCGGCACCGCCGTACCGGCGGGCCTTCACATGAGGGGCCGGTGCATGTGCTCGCGAGGACGGCGGGCGTGCTCCGGGAACCCGGCGGCGTCTATGCGGGGTCGGCGGGCTCCGCGGAGCGCCGGGGCGCCCGGGAGTCGCCGGGGCGGAACTCCACCTCCAGGGCGTCGGTGAAGATGCCGATCGGGTCCTCCCATCCGCCGTCGGTCCAGTCACCGTTGACGTTGATCGCGAGCATGTGCTCGCCGTCGCGGGTGCCGTAGGTGTAGGAGAACGAGCCGAACAGGGCCCCGCCCATGCCCCACACCGTCGTGCCGCACGACAGCGTCACCGAGGAGATGCCCAAGCCGTAGGCGCTGCCGGCGATCCAGTCCTTGGTGGGGACCATGGTGAACATCTCCCGCTGCTGCGCCGCGGGCAGGAGCCGTCCGGACAGCAGCGCGCGGAAGAACCGGTTCAGATCGCCGGCCGTGGAGATCATGGCGCCGGTCGCCCAGAACAGCGAGGTGTCCATCTCGGTCGCGTCGTAGATCACGGCGTCGGGGCCGGTCTGGAACTTCTTCGTGTAGTGCTGAGAGTGCGGCCCGTGGATCACCGGGTCGGCGCCGCGCGGCAGGTACGTCCCGGCCAGCCGCAGCGGGCGGGCGATCCGCGTGGCGATCTCGTCGGCCAGCGTCCCGCCGGACGCCCGCTCGATGATCAGCCCGGCGAGGATGTAGTTGGTGTTGGAGTACGCCCAGCTCGTCCCGGCGGAGAAGGCCGGCGGGTGGGACATCGCGATGTCCAGGAGCTGCTCGGGGGTGGGGCTTGGGTACCGGCTCAGCGCCGCCTGGTCGTCGGTGTAGTTGAAGATCCCGCTGGTGTGGTCGAGCAGCCGCCGGACGGTGATCGCGCCGCCGTCGTGGCCGTTGCCGCGCACCACGCCGGGCAGCCACCTGTCGACGGTGTCGTCCAGGCTCACCTTGTGCTCGGCCACCAGCTGCAGCATCACCGTGGCCACGAACGTCTTGGTGGTGCTGCCGATGCGGTACCGGTCACGCGCCCGACGCGCGCGGCCGGTCGCGGTGTCGGCGACCCCCGCCGTGCCGGACCAGCGCCGTCCGCCGTCCCTGACCTCGGCCAGGATGCCCGGGACGCCGCCCACGGCCACGGCCCGGTCGAGCAGGCGCTGGAGCGCGGCGTGCTCATGGGTGGCCGCGCCGGAGGAGGCGGACGAGGGAGACGGCGTCATCATGGCGATATTCGCCACGGTCGTCCCGGCGATGAGCAGGCCGAGGCGGACACGGGTCGCGCGTGTGAGCATGAATTCGTTCCTTCTGGGATAGGGGGCGGGCCGCCTGGGCCCGGACGGAGGATCGGCGGACCGCGTCATGAGGCCCTGTACGAGGGCACGGCGAAGCCGCCTGCGGTGCCGGTGTGCTCCCCGATGGCAGGAGACGGTGCCGCTCGCGGGGGAGGGGCGCGGCGTCCGCGGGTCGCGGCGGGGGCCGGTGTGGGGGAAAGGATGTGCCTCAGCGCGTCGCGGCGGGGACTGGTGTGGGAGAAGGTGCTCTAGCGCGTCGCGGTGGGAGCTGGTGGGGGACGTGCTTCAGCGCGTCGCGGTGGGGGCTGATGTGGGGGAAGGACGTGCCTTGGCGCGTCGCGGTGGAAGAGTGGGCGGCGCGTCGGTCTGGGCGGTCGAACGGGCGTCGGTGGGGATGGGGGTCAGTCGTCCTGGCCGGTGATCGTCCGGCGTGCCTGGGCCGCCAGGGCGTGCCGGTCGACGCCCGCGAGGGTGAGCGCGCGCGGGACCGTGCCGACCTCGGCCTGCAGGATGCCGAGCAGCAGGTGTGCCGGTCGCAGGTCCTTCTTGCGGAAGGTTCCCACCATGCGTTCGAGCACGAGCCTGGCCGACGCGCCGAGCTGCGACGGGAGCTTGGCGGCGCGGCTCGGGCGGGGGAGATCGAAGGCCCCGAGGGACACTCCCGCCGCGTTCAGGCTGTGCTCGAACTCCCGGTCCAGGGCCTCGCGGATCGCCTGGTGGTCCAGGCCTGCCGAGACGAGGACCTGACGGGTGGTGGCCTCTCCCTCGGCGGCGACGGCCAGCAGGAGATGCTCCGCCTCGATCGTCGCCGACCCGGCCTGGCGAGCCTCGCGCGCCCCCTCCTCCATGATCGTCGCAAGATAGTGGTCGAACGTGCTGGACATCCTCAGCGCCTCCTCAGCTCGACGCCGGCCTCGATGAGCCGTTTGGCGTGTTTCTTGTGGACCGCCTGGCGCGTCACTCCGAGCGCCTCGGCGACCTGCGGCCAGTTCCAGCCCTCACGCATCGCCTGCTCGACGGCGGCGTCCTCGAGTTGGTCGGCGAGACGCCTGAGGGCGGCGACGGCCGCCAGCGCGTCGGCGGGCTCCCGGGACGCGGAGTTCTCAACACCGGACATGTAAGCAACCGTAGTTGACTAATTCCCTCTTAGTCAACCCGAGTTGCTTGAAGCCGGAACGTTGCTGCCCCAGAGAAGATCAGGACACGGCACGGCCGCCGAAGAGATCGCGGCACGGCGCCGCCACCGGGAAGGGGGCGCCAAGGCGCCGCCGCCGGCGGCGGTGCGGCCGCCGGAATCGCCGTACGGCGAAGCCGGCCTGCCGAGAAGGAGGTGCCATGACCGCCGGGCCGGAGGGCTCCGGCGCGGCAACGGGTCAGGCGTTGATGACCATGCCGGGGGGCACCAGCAGGAAGACCTTGTGCGCGATGCGGTCCATGTCCCCGCGCCGGCCGAAGACCAGCCCGGCCGCGAAGTCCACCAGCGGCTTGGCGTCGGCGTCCGACATGCCTGTGAGGTCCATGACCACCGGCATGCCCTTGCGGAAGAAGTGCCCCACGTACAGAACCTCGTTGTAGTCCTGTGGGCGCAGCGTCTTCACGTACGACATGTCGGGCCTGGGGCTGGTGAAGGCCCTCGGCTTCTCGTGCTGGTCCGGACCGCCGGTCTCCACGTCTGCCACGTCGCCGACGCTAACACCCGCAGACCGGCCGTAGCGATCACATCGGTCAAAACCCCTCTACAGCGGCGGAGTGACTACGAGAGGCGTCATACCTCTGCACTAGTGCGAAGGGGACGAGGGCACCGCGGGTGTGATCGACCTGCTCACCCGCTGAGACGCCGCGCGCCCGCCGTGGAAGGGACGGTCACCTGGTGGCAGCCCAGGCGGTGAGGAGGGCCGCCTCCTTGTCGGGGGCGAGACCGTGACTACTCCAGCGCGGGTAGCGGGCCCGCAGGGCCGCCTCGTCGTGACCTTTGATCCAGTCCCAGGTGTCGCGCACGGTCTCGGCCACCGGACGGCAGCGCAGCCCCGCGGCCTCGGCCTTCCCGGCCGAGATCTTCCAGACGGCCGCCGCGTCGGGCTCGGCCGGCAGCCACAGCGGCAGCTCGACCCACGGCTGCACGTCCTGGCCGGCGAGGAAGCGGTCGTCGACCCACACCAGCTCGGCGTCCGAGCCGGTCACCTCGGCGCACTCGGCCAGCCACCGCCCAAAGGTGGTGTTCCCGGGCGGGCCGGTGGTGATGAACCGGTCGCTCACCCCCTTCTCGGTCTGGTCGAGGGTGAACACCGCGATGTCACGGGCGTCGATGAGCTGCATGCGCGTCTCGGGGTCGCCGGGGGCCAGCACACGGCCGCCGCGGGCGATGCGGAGCAGCCACGACGGCAGGCGGCCGACGTTCTCCCACGGACCCAGGATCAGCCCCGGCGCGATGATCAGCGCGGCGCCCTCGAAGTAGCGCTCGACCGCCCGCTCGCACCCGGCCTTGAGCACCCCGTAGTCGCCGTCCTGCGGGCCGGCGTCCGGCGAGCACTCCCACAACGGCGAGGACTCGTCGGCCGGCTGCGCTGGGTAGCTGGAGATCGCCGAGACGGTGGAGATGAACGTGTAGGTGCCGGCATGGCCGGACAGGGCGCGGGCCGACTCGGCGACCACCTTCGGCGTGTACCCGCACACGTCCACGACGGCGTCCCACTCGCGGCCCGCCGCCAGCGCCCGGAGGTCGTCGGGGACCTCCCGGTCGCCCCGGAGGGCCGTCACCTCCGGCCGGTCCTCGCCGGAGCGCCCCCGGTTGAACGTCGTGACGTCGTGGCCGCGGCGCAGCGCCTCTTCGACGATGGCCCGGCCGAGGAACACCGAGCCACCGATCACCAGAATCCTCATGTCCACCACTGTCGCCCCCCGCGACCGCCGCGCCGCACGTTTTCACGGTGAGCGGATCTCCGGCCGGCCGCCGGAGCGCGCCGTTCACCGTGAGCGATCACCGCCGGCCGTCCGCCGCGGGCGGCGCCCGCCGGCCGTGCGCGTCGCCCTGGGCCGTGCGCATCGCCCTGGGCCGTCCGCGCCGCGGTGGGCCTGTCCCGGTCAGCGGGGGCAGGTGGTCACCGGGGAGAAGCCCTCGCGGTCCAGGACGTGCACGCGGGCCGCGCCGATGTCGAAGTACAGGCCGACGAGCTGCACCCGCCCGGAGTCCACCAGCCTGACCACCGACGGGTGGGTGCGCAGGTTGTCCAGCTGCTGGGCGACGTTCACCCTGCACAGCCGGTCGAGCGGCCCGTGGTCCTCGCCGGCGGGATCGGACAGGATGTAGCGGGCGAGCGTGTGGTCGCCGTGCCGCAGCCAGTTGCCCAGGCCCGGCAGGGCGCCGATGTTCTCGCCCCCGCAGAGCAACGCGGCCATCGCCCCGCACCCCGAGTGGCCGCACACCGTGATCGTGGAGACGTTCAGCGCCGCGGTCGCGTACTCGATGGCCGCGACCACCGAGTCGTCCGGCGGGGCCGCGCCGTGCCGGGGCACCAGGTTGCCGATGTTGCGCACCGTGAACAGGTCGCCGGGACCGCTCGCGGTGATCAGGTTCGGCACCACGCGGGAGTCGGCGCAGGTGATGAACAGGTGCGAGGGCTCCTGCGTGCGCGCCATGCGGTTGAGGAAGGGACGCACCAGGGGAGCGGTGCGCCGCTGGAAGTCCGCGGTGCCGGCGAGCAGGTCGGGAACGGCGCCCCCGTGCGGGCCGGTCTCGTCGCCGCCTTCCCGGGAGGGCACCCAGGTCTGCCCGTGCCGTACGGGGATGCGCGACAGCGGGCCGCCCCGCCGGTACGCACGGGGCAGCCACCAGCGATCCGGTGCTCGCGGCGGCGTCTTGGCCGCCGACACCCGCGTCCCGCTCGCGGCCGCCGTCGTGTACCACTGGTCGTGGATCTCGTCGATGGCGATGGTGCCGCCGCCGCGCTCGTGCTCCAGACGCCAGCCGTGCACGGCCTCGAAGGCGGCGTTGTCCATGAAGTCGACGTTGAGGTCGAGATCGACGGCGGCGCCCGCCGGAATGGCCCGCAGGCTGGAGGTCAGGGACGGCACGCCCACGAACGTCAGCGACCCGGTGACCACGACGTGCCAGCGGTCGTCCGGCTCCAGCCGCACCTGGATCGACACCCGGGTGAGGCGCCGCAGGGCGAACAGCGCCGCCAGGCCGAGGCCGAGCAGCACCCCCTCGGCCAGGCCCACCACGACGACCGCCCCCATGGTCAGCACGTAGATCGGCAGCTCGCCGTGCCCGTGCAGGCCGCGGACGGTGCCCAGGTTGACCATGCGGACGCCGATGAAGACCAGCAGGGCCGCCAGCGCCTCCAGCGGGATCAGCGTGACGCACCACCCGAGGCAGACCGCGAACAGCAGCACCCACACGCCGTGCAGGGTCGCCGACCACCGGGAGCGGGCCCCCGCCCGCACGTTCGTGGTGGTGCGGACGATGACGCCCGCCACGGGCAGGCCGCCGAGCGCCCCCGAGACGAGGTTCGCCAGGCCCTGGCCGGTCAGCTCACGGTCGAGGTTGGCGCGCGGCCCGTCCTGCAGGCGGTCGGCCGCCACGCAGCAGAGCAGCGACTCGACGCCGGCGAGGAGCGCGACCAGCAGCACGGCTCCGGCGATGCCGTGCCAGTCGCCCGTGGGCGGCGCCGGCGTCGCCCAGTCGGTGAACCCCCGCGACAGGTCGGCGCGGGCGACGTCCCAGCCCAGCAGGCCGGCCGTCAGCGCGGCGATGGACAGCGCCGCCAGCGGGGCCGGGACCACGTTGACGCGCGGCAGGCGCGGCCACAGGACGAGAAGGGCGATGGTGAGCACGCCCACCGCCACCGCGTGGCTGTGGTTGTCGGCGATCTGCGCGGGCAGCTCCAGGATGTTCTCCACGGCCGACCGTTGCGGCTGCCCGCCGAGCACCACGTGGAGCTGCGACAGGGCGATCACCACGCCCACCCCGGCGAGCATGCCGTGCACCACCGCGGGCGACACCGCGAGCGCCGTGCGGGCCACCTTGAAGGCGCCGAGGACGACCTGCAGCGCCCCCGCCATCAGGGTGATCATGCAGGTGGCGCGCCAGCCGTAGGTGCGCACCAGCTCGGACACCACAAGGGCCAGGCCGGCCGCGGGCCCGCTGACCTGGACGACCGACCCGCCGAGCGGCCCGGCCACCAGGCCGCCGACCACCGCCGCGACCAGGCCCGCGATCAGCGGCGCACCGCTGGTGACGGCGATGCCCAAAGAGAGCGGGATGGCGACCAGGAAGACCACCAGCGAGGCCGGAAGGTCGTGCCGGAGCATCGATCGAATACGCTGAGTCTTACTCTCGTCACATTCTGTATGCCCGGTCATGCTGTGACCATACGACGCGGCGGCCGGCCGATTAAGGCTTTGGCCGCCGCGTTTTCCATCTACCGATGGAATGCTGGGTGATCAGCGGTAATAGTCGGGATAGTCGGTGTCGGTGGGCCGGCGGTGGCCGCCACGCGACGGCGTGCCCTTCGACGACTGGATGGTCGGGTCCTCGGTGCCGCCCGCCGCCGTGCCGTACAGCTCGCCGTAGGAAGGCCAGCTGCCGCCGGTGTTGTTCTGCCGGGGCTGCGCCTGCGCCCACGACCCGGACGTGGCGCCGGAGGACGGGGTGCGGTCGGCCTCGTAGCCGCCGCCGTAGCCCTGCCCCTGCCCGCCCGGCCCCGGGCGCGCGTCGTCGCCCCTGGACGGCCGGCCGGCCGGGGCGTCATACGCCTGAGGGCCGCGTGAGGAGCCGGTGGGCATGCCCGCCGGAGGAGTCGGCCCGCCGGCCGCGTCGGAGTCGTCGATCGTCGCCCACCCCGGGCGCACCTCGTAGGACGAGGCGCTGGGCCCGGCCGGCGTCTCCGCCGCGTACCCGTCGTAGGAGGGCAGCTGGTAGTCCGACGCCTTCCAGGTCCCGCCGGAGGAAGCCGCCGAGGACGCGGGCCCGTCCAGGATGTCGTAGGAGCCGGCGGCGGGGTAGGCCGGGCGGGCCGGCCACGACTGGTCCGCCGCCGGTGAGGCGGGGAACTCGCCGGTGGCGGAGTTCGGGGTCGAGCCGCGGGAGTCTCCCGCCGCCCCGAACGAATCGGACGCCGGATGCGGGCCGGTGCCGCGCGCGGAGCCACCCGCCCGGGGGGCCTCGTAGGAGCCGGTCGAGGAACGGCCCGCGTCGAAGGGGCCGGTCGCCGCGCGGGAGCCGTCCGGGGGGCCGCCCGGACGCGACCCGGCGGAGCTCGAACCGGTCTGACGGGACCCCTGGCCGGTGGGCAGCGGGCCGCGGGACGTCGCCGCCCCAGACACGGCGCCGCCGGACGGCGCCCTGCCCGCGGGCGAGCCGCCCAGCGGGTCGCGCGCGCTCAGCGGGTCACGGGAGGCCAGCGGGTCACGGGACGCGGCGCCGCCGGACAGCGGGCCGCTGGACAGCGGGTCGTTCGCGAGCGACCCCGTGGGGTGCGCGCCCGCCAGCGGCCCGGTGGACAACGGGTCGATGCGCGGCTGGGTGGTGAGCGGGTCGACCCGGGGGCCGGTGGCCTGCGGGTCCGTACGTGCGGGCTCGGGACGGCCGGAGGCGGCGCGCCCGGCCTCGGCGGGCCTGCCCCCGCCCGTGCGCCTGCGCGGTTCGGCGGGACGGCCCGGAGCCGCGGGACGGCCGGGGTCGCCGCCGCCGGACTCCGGACGCCGCCTGGGCTTGGCGCGGCCGGTGTCGGTGATGCCCAGCGGGTCCGCCGGGTCGGGACGCGAGCCGCGGCGGGTGCGGCCCGGCGACTGGGCCGAGCCGATGGCGCCCAGGACGTCGGCCGCCGACGCGGCCGGGACCGCGGCGGGCGGCGCGGTGGGGGATGACGGCGCGGGGACCGGGGCGGAGAAGGCGACCGTGCGGTCGGCGGCCGCCGCGCCCGAGGAGGACGGCGGCGCGCTCGCGCGCGAGGGCTCCGCCACGCCCGACCGGCCGGGCGAGCGGGTGGGAAGGGGCGCCTGGACGGTGGCGGCGTTGGCGTCCACCTCGTCCTTGTTCTTCGGCGCGGGAGGCTTGGCGGCCTCCGAGGACGGGGAGGCGAGGTCGGGACGGCTCGCGCCCACCCGGGCGGCGATCGTGCCGCCGAAGGCGCCGTCGTCCGCGCGGACGCGCGTCCAGTAGTCGTCGTCGTAGTCGTCGGCGTCGCCCCACTCGTCCACGCCGCGGCGTCCGCGCGAGGACGCCTGCTTGCCGCGCGGAGCGGGACGGCCGCCCGGCCGCCCGGCGGGACGGGCGCCGGCCTTGTTGCCGCCCGGCCGCAGCCGCGCGGTGGCGCGCTCGGGTTCGGTGAAGGCGTCGAAGCCCTCGGGGAAGCTCTCGAAGAACGTCTCCTCGGCGGGACGGCCGGGACGCTTGGCCGATGGGTCCTCCGCCTGCTTGGCGAGCTTCTCCAGGCGCTCGGGAGGAAGGTTGCTCTCGCGGCGGTTCATGGACCGCATGCCGAATGCAACGACCATCAGTACGAGCAGCACGACGGCGACCAGGCCGAAAATGACCGCGATCATTGCACCACCTTCATGGCCATCGCCTTCCAGTGGCGCTGAGGAGACCGCGCGGCCATCGACGCGATCTGCCCCCGTTGACCACCTGCGCTCGAGGATTGCATCTGATTCTGTCCGACCACTATGAGCGTTGTCACACCCTACGAGAAGATCCGGTATCCATTACTACCTGCGGTGCTCAGCATGTCACTCGATGTGCGCCGCCGAGAGCCGCCCACGCGCGATCGTGTGCTGGGCGATCTGCTCCAGCGTCTCGCGGAGCCCGGCGCCGTTCTTGAGAGCGAGTTCGGCGTTCAGCGCGTACACGCTGAACCGGTAGGTGTCGTCAGGACGGCAAGGAGGCGCGTAACCCACCTTGCCGTTGGAGGACAGCCCCTGCAGCGCGCCCTTGGGCACACTGTTCGGCGCGAGTTCGGTGGTGAGCGAGTCGACGTTGAACAGGACCCAATGCGCCTCCACCGCTCCCTGCGCGTTGGTGGCGTCGACCACCAGGGCGATCGACCTGGTCTGCTTCTGCGGCACGCCCGACCAGCGCAGCGGCGGATTGCCCGACTGCCCGGTGCAGGAGAACTCCGAAGGAAGGGGCGCCTGGTCGCGGAAGCGCGGGCTCGAGACGCTGAGCCCGTCCAGCGAGTTCTCGGTGGGCGAGCCGCCGCCCACGATGCCGCAACCGGCCGACAGCGCCACCGCCGTCGCCGCGGCGACGGCGATGCGTCGGTGTCCCATGCGTCCAATCCGCACGGTGTTTCTCGGCAGCCCCATGGTCGCTGATGCTACGCGCGTTCCGGGGGTGGCCTGACCCCATCGCCGGAATGGGCGGCGCCGCGAAGCGGTGTGATCGGCCACAATCGAGGCATGGATGCGGCGGCGCCCGAGACGCGCCTGAGCTTCGCGCTGCTCGGCCCGCTGGAGGTCGTTCACGACGGCGCGCCGCTCACGATCGGCGGGCGGCGGCTGCGCGCCCTCCTCGCGTCGTTGCTGCTCAGCGCCGGTCGCACCGTGCCTGTCGACATGCTCGTCTCCGCCGTGTGGGACACCGGCCCGCCCAGCGGCGCGGGCAACGCTCTGCAGGCGCTCGTCTCGCGTCTGCGAGCCGCCCTGGGGCGCGATCTGGTGGCCGCCGAAGCGTCAGGTTACCGGTTGGTTATATCTCCGGATCAGGTGGACGTCCACCGGTTCGTCCGTCTGGCCGCCGAAGGCCGCGAGGCCCTGGCTCGCGGAGAGGCCGCCGGGGCCGCGGACATCCTCAGGGAGGCCCTGGCGCTGTGGCGGGGTCCGGCGCTCACCGACCTCACGGGCGCCGGGGAGGCCGATTCGGAGATCGCCTCGCAGATCGCCCGCCTCGAGGGGCTGCGGCTGGCCGCCGTCGAGGACCGCGCCGAAGCCGGCCTGCTGCTCGGGCGGCACGCCGATCTGCCGGCCGAGCTGCCCGCGCTCATCGCCGCCCACCCGCTGCGCGAACGGCCGCACGGCCTGCTGATGCGCGCGCTGTACGCGGCCGGACGCCGCGTGGAGGCGCTCGCCGCCTACCAGGCCGCCCGCGACACCTTCGCCGCCCACCTCGGCGCCGACCCCTCGCCCGCCCTCGCCGCCCTCCACCTGTCCATGCTCCGCGGCACCTACCGAGAACCCGCCGCACCACCCCGGCGAACCGCCGAAACCGAGGCCGCTGCGATGAACCTCGCCGCCGGAGGCGAAGACGGGGGTGTCGCCAGCGGCTCGCCGCCCGTGGCCGTTCAGGGCGGTGACGGTGTTCACGGCGGTGGCGGTGTCGCGGCCGGTGCGCCGGGCGTCACCGGTCAGGGCAGCGATGGTCGTCGCGGTGACGGCGGTGTCTGGGCCGGCTCGCCGAGCGTGGTCGGCCAGGGCGGTGAAGGTGGTCGCGGTGACGGCGATGTCGCCGCCGGTGTGGTGGGGGTGCCCCGTCATGGCGGTGACGGTGGTTCTGGGGATGGTGGTGCCGCCGGCGATGCAGCAGGGGTCGGTCGAGGTGGTGGCGGTGATGGCGGCGGCGCGAGCGGCGCGGTGGACATGGCCCGTTATGGCGGCAAGGGGAACGAGCCGGGTGGTGCGGGGGCGCGGAAGGGCAACCTGCGGGCCCGGCTGACCAGCTTCGTCGGCCGGGACAAGGATCTGAGACGCGCCGCCGAACTGCTCGGCCGCCATCGCCTGGTCACCCTGCTCGGCCCCGGCGGCGCCGGGAAGACCCGCCTCGCCGTCGAGGCGGGGGAGAGGCTGGCCAGCCAGACGCCCGCGGGCGTCTGGCTGGCGGAGCTGGCGCCCGTGCGTGACCCCGAGGACGTGCCGCGCGCGGTGCTCGCCGCGCTCGGCCTGCGCGACACCGGCCGCGCCCCCATGCGCGCGCAGGCTCCCGTGCCGTTCGATACGGCGGACCTGACCGCGACCGTGGTGGCCGCCCTCGGCCCCGGAGAACGGCTCATCATCCTGGACAACTGCGAGCACGTCGTCGAGGCGGCCGCGCGGCTGGCCGACCGCATCCTCGCCGACCGCCCCCAGGTGCGCATCCTGGCCACCAGCCGCGAGCCGCTCCGCATCGGCGGCGAGCTGCTGTGGCACGTCCCGCCGCTCGACCATGAGCACGCCCGCGGCCTGTTCGCCGACCGCGCCGCCATGGCCCGCCCCGGCCACACGCCGGACGACGAGGCGGTCGCGCGCATCTGCCGCGAACTGGACGGCATGCCGCTGGCCATCGAACTGGCCGCCGCCCGCCTGCGCACTCTGTCGGCCGGCCAGATCGCCGACCGCCTCGACGACAGGTTCCGCCTGCTCACCGGCGGCAGCCGCACGGCGCTGCCCCGCCACCAGACCCTGCGCGCCGTCGTCGAGTGGAGCTGGGACCTGCTGGACGAACCCGAACGGGTGCTCGCCCGCCGGTTGGCCGTCTTCGCCGGGGGCGCCACCTTCGAGGCCGTCGAGACGGTGTGCGCGGACGGCGTGCTGACCCGCGCCGAGGTGCTCGACACCTTGGGCAGGCTGGTCGACAAGTCGCTCGTCGCCTTCGATGACGAGCGCTACCGGATGCTCGAGACCATCAGGGCGTACGCCACCGAGCGGCTCGCGGAGTCGGGCGAGGAGCCCGGCGTGCGGCTCGCGCACGCCCGCTTCTACACCGCTCTGGCCGAGACCGCCGAGCCGCGGCTGCGCCGGGCCGACCAGGTGGAATGGCTGGCCTGCCTGTCGGCCGAGCACGACAACCTCACTGCGGCGCTTCGCTGGGCCGTCGGAGCGGACGGCCGCGACCTCGCGCTCCGGCTGGTCGGCGCGCTCGGTTGGTACTGGTTCCTCATGGGACGCCGCACGGAGGGCGCCCAGCGGGCCGCGGAGGTGATGGCCCTGGTGGAGGGGGCCGACGACGCCGGGCCGCGCGAACGGGCGGTCGCCATGGCCGTCCAGGGGATCCTCATGGCGGGCGGCACCACCCAGTGGCGGGAGTCCGGGGACGTTCTGGAGAAGGCGCTGCGCCTGGCCAGGTCGTCGGTGGTGCGTCCCTGGCCCGCGATGCTCTCGCTCGCCGAGCCGGTGCTGGCCCTGTTCGTCACGCACGCCGCAGGCCCCGGGCGGCTGCTGAGCGAGATGTTCGGCGACCCCGACCCGTGGGTGGTGGCCTCCGCCCACCTGCTGCGCGCGCACCTGCGCTACAACGCCGGCCGCCTCGCCGAGGGGGAGGCGGATGTGCGGGCCGCGCTCGAAGGCTTCCGCGACGTGGGCGACCGATGGGGCGTCAGCACCGCCATGGCCGCCCTGGCCGAGGTCAGCACGCTGCGTGGGGACAACGCCACCACCATTGCGACGATCAGCGAGGCGCTGGCCCTGGTGGAGGAGATCGGCGCCGTGGAGGACACCCCGTACATGCGCACCCGGCTCGCGATGGCCCTGCACGCCTCAGGCGACCGCGCCGCGGCCCACGCGGTGCTCGACCGCGCGATGGACACCTGCCGCATATCGGGTGACCTCATGGCGGAGTCGGGGGTGCACAGCGTGCGCGGCGACTTCGCCCGCGAGGAGGGCGACCTGCCGCTGGCCCGGTTCCACTACGAACGGGCCCTGGCCCGCGCCTCCGACGACCTGATGCCCGCGCCGTTCCGCGCCCTGCTGCACTCGTCCATGGGACTGCTCGCCGAGCAGGAAGGCGAACCGAAGGCCGCCCGCGAGGCGCACGCCGAGGCGCTGCGCCTCGCCTGGTCGACGCACGACGCAGGGGCGCTCGGCCTGGCGCTCATCGCCGTCGCCGGCCTGGTCGTGCGCGAGGACGCCACGGCCGCCGCGATGCTGCTCGGGGCCGCCGCCCGCGTACGCGGCCTCGACGACGTGGTCGGCCACGACCACGTCCGCATCGCCGGCGCCGCGGTCGCCGCGCTCGGCTCGAAGGAGTACAGGCTCGCCCACGAACGAGGCCGCGCCCTGCCCCCGTCCGCCCTGCGCACCCTTCTCGACCGCCACCTGCACCCACCCCCCGCCCTAGCCCCCGACCCCTGACCCACCCCGCGCCGACGTCCCCGCCCGACGCTCCTGCGCCCGACACCTCCGGGTTCTACGTCCCCGAGCTCGACGTCGCTGGGTCTACGTCCCTGGCGTCCGACGTCCCCGTGGCTCGACGTCCCCGCGTCGGGCGTCCCCGTGGCTCGACGTCGTGGTGTGGTGACGAGGGGGTGGGAGGACGCGGGTGGCGGGCCCTCTGCCGCGGGTCTCCGCTGGGATGGCGGCGGAGCCTCGGCCCGGATCTCAGCCGCGGGAGCGGAAGGCGCGCAGGGACAGGGGGGCGAAGACGAGGGCGATGCCGAGCCCCCAGGCCAGCGAGATCATCGCGTGGCCGGCCACCGGTCCCCCGCTGAGCAGGCCGCGGACCGCGTCGGCCAGATGGGTGACGGGGTTGACCTCGACCCACCGCTGCAGCCATTCGGGCAGCGTCTTGGTGGGGACGAAGGCGTTGGAGGTGAAGGTCAGCGGCATCATCACCGAGAACGCGATGATCTGCACCTTCTCGGGCTCGGAAGCGGTCAGGCCGATCAGGACCGACAGCCAGGACATCGCCAGGGCGAAGCCGAGCAGCAGGGCCAGCGCGCCCAGCACCCCGGCGAACCCGGTGTGGACGCGGAACCCCAGCACGGTGCCGAGGCCCACGAACAGGGCGAATGCCCACACCTGCTTCAGCGTGTCGGCGACGATGCGGCCCGCCAGCGGCGCCGACCGCGCGATCGGCAGGCTGCGCAGCCGGTCGAACACGCCCTTGTTGATGTCGGTGCTCAGCCCGATGGCGGTGGTCAGCGTGGCGAACAGCATGTTCTGCACCACCAGCCCCGGCAGCGAGAACTGGAGGTACTCGGAGGTGGACCCGGAGATCGCCCCGCCGAACACATAGGTGAACAGCAGCAGGAACATGATGGGCTGTACCGACAGGTCCAGGAGCTCCATCGGGTTGTGCTTGATCTGCACCAGGCTGCGCCAGGCGAGCGTCATGGTGTGCCGGAACGCGGCGGCCGGGCCGACGCGGGCGGCGATGGCGGGCGCTGGAACGACCTCGGTCAGCGTGGTCACGCGGGCACCTCTTCCTTCTGCTCGGTGTGCCGCGCGGAGGTGTCGTCCTCGACGGCGCGGTGGCCGGTCAGGGCCAGGAACACCTCGTCGAGGCTGGACTTGCGCAGGCTCAGCTCGGAGGCCACCACACCCAGATCGTCCAGGCGGCGCACGATCGCGGGCACCACCTTGGGGTCATTGACGTTCACGGTCGCGAGGCCCCCGCTCACCTCGGGCCGCGCCCCGATCACGTCGGTGATCACATCGGCCACCAGGCGGATGTGCTCGCCGAGCAGGGGCCGCACCTGGAGGACCTGCGCGCCGGTGGTGGCCTTCAGCTCGTCGGAGGTGCCGGAGGCGATGACGCGGCCGTGGTCGAACACCACGATGTCGTCGGCGAGCTCGTCGGCCTCCTGAAGGTACTGCGTGGTGAGCAGCACGGTGACGCCCTCGGCCATCAGGCCGCGCACGACCTCCCACAGCTCGGTGCGGCTGCGCGGGTCGAGGCCCGTGGTCGGCTCGTCCAGGAACAGCACCTGGGGCCGGCCGACGAGGCTCGCCGCCAGGTCGAGGCGGCGGCGCATGCCCCCCGAGTAGGTCTTGGCGGCGCGCCCGCCGGCGTCGGTCAGGTCGAACCGTGACAGCAACTCCTCGGCGCGCCGCCGCGCGCCCGCGCGGGAGACGCCGAGCAGCCGGCCGATCATCACGAGGTTCTCCACGCCGGTCAGCGTCTCGTCCACGGCGGCGTACTGCCCGGTGAGGCCGATGAGGGAACGGACCTTGTGCGCCTCGCGGGCGACGTCGAAACCCCCGACGGACGCCCGGCCCGCGTCGGGCCTGAGCAGGGTCGCGAGGATCCGCACGGCGGTCGTCTTGCCGGCGCCGTTCGGGCCGAGAACACCCAGCAGCCGGCCTTCGGGGACGACGAGATCGACCCCGTCGAGCGCGCGCGTCTCGCCGTAGTGTTTCACCAGGCCTTCCGCCTGGACCGCATATCGCATCGCTTCGAGCTCCTCAAGTGAAGGGGGAAAGGCCGTCACTCTCGGCTCGCGGCCCGGGTGACTGACCAGAATTCTGCTGGACGGCACTGACATTTCCCTGAGGACCGACCATCGCCCGGCTCCGGCCGCTGACAGATCGCTGACACCGCCACGTCCGCGCGATAGGGGATCTCGTTAGGCTGGGGACGTGACTGCTCCCCTGCGTGATCCCGCTCACCGCGTCTCGCGCCGCGCGATCACGCTGTGGCTGCTGGAGGCGCTCGTCGGGTACGTCCTGCTGGTCGGGGGCACCGCTCTGGTGGCGTCCTGGATCTCCGGTTCCGGCTGGTCCTGGGTGCCGCTGTGGATCCGCGAGCACATCTGGTGGCTGCCCGGGGTGCTCGGCGTCGTGGAGCTTCCGTTCATAGTGATCGAGCCACTGTGGCGGTACGCCGTCCACCGATGGGAGTTCGCGGACGACGTCGTCTACGCCAGGTCCGGGTGGTTCAGCCGCCAGTGGGTGTTCGTGCCGGTCAGCCGCATCCAGACGGTGGACAAGGAGCAGGGCTGGTTCGAGCGCCTTCTGGGTCTGGCCACGGTCGAGATCCGCACGGCGTCCTACGCCGGTTCGTCGACCATCAAGGGCCTCGACTTCACCGTGGCGGCCCGGCTGGCCGAGGACCTCGCGCACCGGGCCCACGAACTGAGGGACGACGCCACTTGACCGAGGATCCCGCTCCCCGCGACGAGCCGTCCCAGCCCTCGCACCGTCCCGTCCCTCCAGGTCCGGCCGGTCCGGCCGGTACGACTGACCCCGCCGGCCCCGCCGGCCCCGCCAACCCCCTCAGCCCCCTCAGTCCTGGAAGTCCTAAGCCTCCGGGGCCTCCCGGGCCTCCTGGAGGGCCTGCGGATGGGGCATGGGGGGCGCCGTCGCGGGTGAGCCCGCTGGTGCTGCTCACCGATCTGGCGCGCATGCTGCCTTCGCTGTTCTTTCCCCTGATGGGCGTGCTGTTCGTGGGCGGCTTCTCACCGTCGTCGTTCCTCTGGGCCGCCTTCGGCGTCGTCGGGTCGATCGGGTACGCCGTGGTGCGCTGGGTCACCTTCACCTTCCGGGTCGCCGGTGACCGGCTGGAGATCACGCGGTCCCTGGTGAGCCGATCGGTCCGGACGATCCCGCTCCACCGTGTCAGGGGCGTGGACGTCACCACCCCGCCTCTGCACCGCCTCTTCGGCCTCGCCGTCGTCCGCATCGACACCGGCGCGGGCGGAGGTGACAAGCAGGAGGGCGAACTGGACGGGCTCCCCTTCGCCGAGGCCGGACGCCTGCGCGAGGTGCTCCTGCGGCGCAGCCGTGCCGCGCGGCACGATGCCGACCCCGCGGCCGCGGCGGGCGGAGTGGGCGCGGCGGGTGCGACGGGTGCGACGGCCAGGGCGGACCTCGAGGACATGGCGGGCACGACCGGCACGGCGGGCGCGGGGGGCACGGCGGGTGCGGCGGCGTCCGGCTCCGTTCCCGGGGCCTGGCCCGCGCCGATGGCCACCCCCGTCAGCGAGCCGGAGCAGGTGTACGCGCGGGTTCCCTGGCGTTGGCTGCTGTACGGCCCGCTGTCCGGGGCGTTCCTGTTCACCCCGTTCGCCCTGCTGGGCGGCGCCGTCGGCCTGGCGTTCCAGTGGGGCAACGAGTTCGGCCTGAGCGAGCGCGCCGCCATCGGCGTGGGGGAGTGGCTGTGGCACCGGCCCCTCCTGCTCGTCGCGGTCGCCATTGCACTGGTGCTGGCGATGCCGGTGGCCGGGGCCGTCATGTACGCGGTCTTCAACTGGCACTTCACGCTGAGCCGGCGCGGCTCCTCGCTGGTGGCCGAACGGGGGCTGATCACACGGCGCAGCGTGGCGCTCGAACACGCCAGGATCCGTGGTTACGAGATCGCCGACGGTGTCCTCGAGCGGCGCGTGAAGATCGTGCGACTCTGGGCGATCGTCACCGGCCTCGGCGACTCCCGGACACGAGGCCAGTTGCTCCCCGTCGCGCCGCGTGACTTCGCCGTCCGCGTGGCGGCCGAGGCGATCGGCCCCTTCGGCGCGGCGCTGCGTCCGCACCCCCCGAAAGCACTGCAGCGGCGGCTCTTCCGCGCCGTGGCCCCCGGCGCCGCCGTCGCCGTGGTCGCCTTCCTGCTCGGCTGGGTCGTGGTCGGCGTCGTCGCGGTCGTCGTCGCCGCGCTCGGCGTCCCCCTCGGGCTCGACCGCTATCGCTCGCTCGGCCACGCCTACGACGGCGCCCGCCTTGCCGTGCGGTCCGGGTCGCTGCCCCGGTCGCAGGCCGTGGTGGAACGCCGAGCCGTGGTGGGCTGGACTCTGCGGCAGACCTGGTTCCAGCGGCGGTCAAGGGTCCTGACGGTCATCGCCGGCGTCGGCGCCGGAAGCGGAGGCTACGCCGCGATCGACACCGGCGAGGAACAGGGCGTCCGATTCGCCGCCGAGGTCACCCCCGACTGGATCACCCCCTTCACCGCCGAGCGCTGAACCGACGAACGCCTCCAAGTTCGAGGCCCAGCTCACCGGTCCACCAGCCGGCCCCCACTCAAGGTCGAAGCTCACCGGGCCGTCGGCGGACCGCTTTTAGTCGAGGTCGGCGGGGTCGTCGGTCGGCCTGCCCAAGGTCGGTTCTCACCGGGCCGTTGGTCGGCCCCACTCAAGGTCGGAGCTCGCCAGGCCGTCGGTCGGTCCGCCTTGAGTCGAGGTCAGTGGGGCCGTCGGTCGGCCTGTCCAAGGTCGACTTTCACCGGGCCGTGGGCCGACCGGCCCGAGGTCGAGGTCCGCGGGCCGTCGGTCGGTGAAGGGTGAGCCGGCCGGGGGAGTGGGCGCAGGTTCTGGCAGGCCCTCCGGTTGGGGGCCGGTGGACCTGCCATGGGGCGGTGCCGTTGGGTGGTGAGGTCAGTCCTGGCGGCGGGCGCCGAACATGATCTCGTCCCAGGTGGGGACGGAGGCACGGCGGCCACGCGACCCCTTGCGCGCGGGCCGCGGCTTGGGAGCCTGCGGAGGCACGGCGGGCTCGGCGGCCTTCGGCTCCTTCTCCGGCTGCTCGGCCTTCTCGGGTTCGGCGGCGGCCGCGGGACGGTCGGCCGCCTCGCCGCTGGTGCGCGCCGCCGGGACGGCGACCGCGGCATCCTCCGCCTCGGCCTTCCTGGCGGCCGCCGACTTCTTGGCGCCGGGCGCCGGCCGGGCCACCGGAGCGGCCGAGGGCGCGGGTCGCGCGACCGGCGCCGCCGAGGGGGCCGGTCGGGCGACCGGGGCGGCCGTGGGTGCGGGCCGGGCGACCGGGGCGGCCGTGGGTGCGGGCCGTGCCACTGGGGCGGCCGTCGGTGCCGGGCGTGGCACAGGGGCGGCGGTCGGCGCGGGCCGGGCCACCGGGGCCGCTGCGGGAGCGGGTTCGGCGACGGTCGCCGCGGCCGCTGGGGCGGGAGCCGCTTGGGGAGCGGGCTGTGCCACCGGTGCGGCGGGCACATCCTGCCGCGCGGCCTCGCTTTCGGGCCGCTCCGCATCGGCCGACGTCCGCTCGGTGTCGGCCGCGTCCGGCGCGACGGTCGTGGCCGACTCGGCCGACGGCGTCCGCGTGCCTTGGGCGGCCGGGATGGCGGCCTCCCGGCGCGTCTCGTCCGCCGGCGAAGCAGCCGAGGCCGCATCAGGCTCCGCTGTGGCGGCCGGGGCCGCCGGGGCGCTGATGGCCGGTGCCGCCGGCACGTTCGCGGCGGCCTGCTGAACGGCGGTCTGCTGAACGGCGACCGGCTCGGCCGGGTCCGTCTGTACGACCGGGTTCGCCTGCGCGGTCGAATCGCCCTGCGAGGGCGAATCCGCCTCGACGGGTCGCTGAGCGTGCGCCGGTTCCGTCCGGGCGGTGGCCTGCGCGTTCGTAGCGGGTTCGGCGTGCGCCGTCGGCTGAGCGTGCGGAGCCGGTTCCGTCTGGGCGGTCGGCTGAGCGTGCGCGGCTGGTCCGGGCTGGGCCGTCCGCTGGGTGTTCGCGGGCTCCGCCTGGGCGGTGGGCTGCGCGTGCGTGGCGGGCTGCGTCTGGACGGCCGGCCGCGTGTCGGGGGCCGAGTCGGCGTGCGCGGCCGACTGCGCGTGCGGGGCTGGTTCCGTCTCAACTGTGGTCTCAGCCCGGGCGACGGGCCGCGCCGTCATCGGGGCGGGCGCGTCGTGGGGCTGGCCGGCTGCCGGGTTCTGGGAACCCTCGGACGCGGCGAGTGCCGTCAGGTACGGCTCGGCCGTTTCGGTGGCATGCCGCGGCTGCTCCTGCTCGGACTCCAGGCGCTCGTGCTGCCGCTGCTCGTGCTGCGCCTGCTCGTGCCGAAGGTGCTGGACGTGCGCCGGGTCGTAGGCGGGCACCGGCTCGGCGTGGGACGGCGCGGCCGGCTCCTGGCGGTAGGCCGCCGGTTCGCCCTGCCGCGGGGTGGCGGGCTCGCGCGGATCCGCCTGTGCGGGCTGGCGCGGATCCGCGTGTGCGGGCTCGCGCAGGTCCGTACGCACAGGCTCGCGCAGGTCCGTACGCGCAGGCTCGCGCAGGTCCGTACGCGCAGGCTCGCGTGGGCCGGCCTGCGTGGAGTCGCGTGGTTCCGTACCTGCCGGTTCGCGTGGGTACGACTGCGCGGGCTCGCGCAGGTCGGCCTCTGCGGAGGCGCGCGGGGACGCGGGCGCGGGCTGCGGGAACTCGTGGAGATCGGCGCGTGACGGCTCCGCAGTGGGCGCCTGGCGGGCGTGCGGGGGGAGGGCCGAGTAGGTGGGCTCGAGGCGATCGCCGCGCGGCGGCTCCTGGTGGATGCGCGCGGACTCCGAGTAGGGCCGGGGTGCCTCGGGGGAGGTCCGTGGCGCCTCAGGATGGGGCCGGAAGGCGTCCGGGTGGTCGCGGGAAGACTCCTGGTGGGGCCGGGAAGCCTCTGCGCCGGCGCGGGAGACTTCGGGGCGCGAGTGGTCGCCGTGGTCGCGGGGGAACTCCGCCCGCGGCTGCTCCGGGTGGTCGCGCAGGCCGGAGTCGTATCGCGGGACGCCGGGCAGGGATGAGGGCGCCTCGACCGGGATGGCCGGGACGGGCGCGAGCTTGGCGGCGAGCCTAGGCACGAACGGCGTCACCGTCGCTTCCTCGGAAGGCTCGACGTACTCGGTGGCCGACAGCCGCAGCGCCTCGTCGTCGTAGGGGGTGACATGGCGCCGCCGCAGGTCGAACAGCCACTCGGCGCTGCGGGTGTGACCGTTCCAGACGAAGCCCAGCTTGATGCGCCACAGGCCGTCGTCACGCTTGCAGGAGTCCCAGTCGATCTCGTCGGCGGGCACGCCGCGGCGGCTCAGCCGCTCGGTCACGAGTTCGCCGAGGGTGGGTCCGGGGGTGGACTCGCCGGGCAGTCGCACGGCGACGCGCTGAGCCTGCTGCGCGGTGTACTCGCGTTCCTGCAGAACCGGTCCTTCGAACCAGCGGACACGCTCCACCGGAATACCCGCGGTGGCGGCGATCTCCTCCGCGGTCTCCCCCGCACGGATGCGGGCCTGGATCTCCTTGGGGCGCAACGGACTCTCCACTTCGATCTCGTACTGGCCGAGACGGGAGAAGTTGCCGCGGACCGCCGCTCGGAGCCGTTCGTCGACAGGAAGCGTGAACCGCGTACCCCTGCCGGCCGTGGCCAGCACGAGGTATGTTCCGTCCTCGCTCACCGCGACGAGTCGGAGCTCCTGCATGCGAGTCCCTTCGTCGTCGTGCTCAATCTTCCCCCGGACCCTTGAGTCTCTCGCGTGAGCCGGTTGCCTGCCAGCACCGTACCCGGCATGTCCGAACATCGCCTTCCTCAAAGACGCGGGAAGCGATGAGAGGCGGTTCAAATGTCGCATTCACCCTATCCACCGGCTGCTCGATATGCAGCAAACGGGGTTAGGCGTCCTTCCCAGATTCTCGCGAATCACGCGACTCCGCACCCTCCACTTCACTGAACGGACACCGGATCGGCATGGAGCGGTCCGTCCCGCGGTGCGCCGGGGGACGGGCGAGCGGGGACGGTGAGAAGCGGTCGATCGCCGATTGACCGGCCAAAACAGGGTGAAATGGTTGTTTCGTTCCATCCCGGATAGAAGCGATGCGGCGGTGTTCCGATCTCTCCGGCGCGCCCCGAGAGGCCCCGTGCCGCGCGCGGCCACGGCGGCGCCGTCGCGGGGAGGCCGGGGGGAGCGGGCCGCCGTGAACGCGGGACGACGAACGGCGGGCGAGGAGACCGATGGGCGACAAGCAAGGGCTGGACCTGAGCGCACCGCAGATCGCGGGCAGTGCACTGGCGGCGGCCACGGCGGCCGTGGCGGCGTCCTTCCTCGGGGTCCACGGGACGGTGATCGGGGCGGCGCTGGCCAGCGCCGGCACCACGGTCGGCAACGCGATCTACACCCACTACATCCACCGCACGAAGGACCGGCTCCTGGAGGCGCACTCGCTGATCACCGGGCAGCGGGAGAGCGACGAACTGGCCGAGCGGGCCGAGGAGAGGGTGGTCGCGCGGGCCGGAGACGAGGGGCTGGCGACGGCCGTGCACGCCACCGTCCGCGATCACGGGCCGGCCGATCTGCCCGTCGGCGCCGGCGACCCGGTGCGGCTGAGCGGGCGCGACGGGGAGCCCGTCCGGCTGGCCGGGGGCGACGGGGATTCCCATCCGGCCGGCGGGAATGACGGCGATTCGCTTCCTCCGCACCGGAAGACGGGACGCAGGCCGCTCTGGGTGACGATGATCGCCGCGGCGGTGGCCACCTTCGGGCTGAGCATGGGCGGGATCGTGGCCTTCGAGCTGGTCAGCGGCAAGCCGCTGACCGCGACCGTGCACGGCGCGCAGGGCTCGGGGACGAGCTTCGGCGGAACGGTGTCCGATCGGGAAGACCCCTCGCCGACGCCGTCCGCTCCCGGAGAGGAATCCGGCAAGGCGCCGGCGGGCGAACCTTCAGCCGGCGGGTCCGCCGAGCCGACCACGGACGAGTCAGGGCAGACCGGCGGAGGCTCGCAGAAGCCGTCGGTCGAGCCGTCGGACGTCGCGTCGCCGCAGAGCACCGGCGGCGCCACCGGGGGGCCGACCGCCGACCAGGACACCGGCGGTCAGCGAGACTCCTCGGGCAGGACGGACGGAGGCTCCGGCACCTCCGGCACCGGCACCTCGGGAACCTCGGACGGCTCGGCGGTCACTCCCAGGTAGGGGCCACCGGCGGCGACGGGATCCGGCGTCAGCCGAGGACGCCGGTCAGGTAGTCGTTGGCGAAGAGGCGGCCCGGATCCAGTTCATCGCGCAGGGCCGTGAAGTCGGTGAAACGCGGATAGACCGTCGCTAGATAGGCGGCGTCCCGGGTGTGCAGCTTCCCCCAGTGCGGGCGCCCGCCGAGCCGCGTCATGATCGCTTCGACGCCCTCGAAGTACGCGGGGTTGGGCGTCGGGCGGTAGACGTGGCAGGCGATGTACGCCGACTCCCTGCCGTACGCCGTGGACAGCCACGCGTCGCTGGGCGGGGTGACCCGCACCTCGATGGGGAAGGTGATCAGCCAGTCGCTGAGCTCGATGAGGTCGCGGGTCTCGCGCAGCGCCTGGCCGAGCCGCTCGCGCGGGATCGCGTACTCCATCTCTAGAAAGCGCACATTGCGCACGCTGGTGAACACCTTGTACGCCTTGTCGGTGTGACAGGAGGCGGACAGCGCGCCCGCGGAGATGCCGTTCAGCGTGGGGATCGCGTCCGGGAAGCGCCCGCCGACCGCGCACAGCGCGTGGAAGAGCGTGTTCTCCATGAAGACGCTGTCCAGCCAGTGTCGCAAGGCGCCGGGCGGTGCGGCGGGGCCGGGCGTGCGGTTGTTGCGCTTGGTCAGGCAGGTGTCGGTGTGCGGCAGCCAGAAGAAGTCCAGGTGCTCGTTCTCGCCGGTCATCTCCGGAAGGGAGTCGAGCATCTCGCCCAGCGCCATGGGCCGCCGGTCGCTGCGCAGCAGGAACGACGGCTCGACCTTGAACGTGACCGCCGTGAGGATGCCGAGCGCGCCGAGACCGACCCGGGCCGCGTCGAACAGGTCACCATGGGACACCGTGACGACCGATCCGTCGGCGAGCACCATCTCCAGCTCGGTGACCTGGTCGGCCAGGCCGCCGACGTCGCGGCCGGTGCCGTGGGTGCCGGTCTGGATCGCGCCGGCGACGGTCTGCTCGGTGATGTCGCCCATGTTGGCGAGCGCGAGCCCCCGCCGGTCGAGCTCCTCGTTCAGCACGCGCAGCGGCGTGCCGGCCGCGACCCGCACCCGGCCGTCGCCGGCCTCCTGGACGCCGGTGAGCGCGTCCGGCCGCAGCAGGATGCCATCGGTGATCGCCACTCCGGTGAAGGAGTGCCCGGTGCCGACCATGCGGACCCGCAGGCCGCGCGCGGCGGCGTCCCGCACGGCCTGGGACACCTCGCCGGCGGAGGCGGGGGTGCGGACCTCGGCGGGGACGGCGGACTGGTTGCCGGCCCAGTTGCGGAAGACGGCCTTCATGCACGAGCACGATAACCACGTGGCACGCCGAAGACCAGAGATGTGAGCGGCTCTCATGTGCGGCGCCCGCGGCCGGATCCGCCGGCCTCGCCGCCGGGCTCCGGCGCCGCCGTCGGGCTTCGGCCCCGCGACGAACGCGAACGGGACGCGGGGGGCCGGGGCGGCGGAGGCCGGAGGGCGGGGGCGGAGATCAGGTGGCAGGAGAGGTGGCCTCGGCATGGCCGGCCTCGGGCGTGCGCAGCAAGGTGCTGCCGCCGAGGCCGATCGCCACGGCCAGCAGTGCGCACACGAACGAGAACGCGTAGGCGTTGGACGCGCCGAAGGCGTCGGTCAGCCGCCCCGCCGCCCAGGCGCCGATGGCGACGCCGAAGCCGACCGCCGTGGACACCCACGACATGCCCTCCGTGAGCAGGTGACCCGGCACCAGCCGCTCGATCAGCGCGTACCCGGTGATGATCGTGGGGGAGATGGCCAGCCCGGCGAAGAACAGGGCGATCGCCATGACCTTGATGTCCCCGATGAGCAGGATCGGCGTCAGGCCGGCGGCGAACACCGCGATGCCGCGCGTGAACCGCCGGCGCAGCGAGATGCGCCAGTGCCGCGACCCGTACCAGAGCCCGGAGACCATGCTGCCGCCCGCGAACGACCCGAGCAGCAGGCCGGAGGCCGCCTTGGCGCCGTGGTCCTCGGCGAAGGCCACGGTGATCAGGTCGACCGACCCGAAGACCGCGCCCATCGCCAGGAACACGCACGACAGCAGCGCGACGCCGGGGATGGTGATCGGGCTGCCGGACTGCGCGTGCGCCGGGCGCACGGGCGGCTCGGTGCCGCGCTGCAGCGAGAACGCCACCGTGCCGACGACGGTGGACACCAGGGCCAAGATCAGACCTGCGTACAGGTTCACCAAGGTGGTCAGGCCGGTGACCAGGGCGGGACCGGCCACGAAGATCACCTCGTCGGCCACCGACTCGAACGAGAACGCCGTGTGCAGCTTGGCGGAGCGGCCCAGGATGTGCGACCAGCGGGCCCGCACCATCGAGCCGAGCGAGGTCGCGGCCCCGCCGACGACCACGGCCGACACGAACAGCGCCCACATGGGCGCGCCCAGGGCGGTGCACAGCATGAGCACGATCAGCGCGGCGCCGTGCAGCAGCACCAGCGGCATGAGTACCCTGGCCTGGCCGAAGCGGTCGACCAGCCGTCCGGACAGCGGGGCGGCGACCGCGTAGGCGATGGCGACCGTCGCCGAGATCGCTCCCGCGGTCGCGTACGAGCCGGTGAGGGCCGAGATGAGCAGCACGATGCCGATGCCGAGCATCGACATGGGCATCCGCCCGACGAACCCGGCGATCACGAAGCCTCTGGTGCCGGGCGCGCTGAACAGATCTCGATACGGCCCGACCACGATCTCGCCCCTTTCGCACGCCCCCGGCGCACGTCTTACGGTGTCGCATCACCTTCGCGCACCATCGAAGCGCGGCTCAAGTGATTTTCCGGCAACGTACACGAATACGGACTCCTGGGGCTAACGTGGGTCAAGTGTCCCCTCCCCCTCGGCCGCTGCCGGCGCGCGCCGTCATGGCCGGGCTGGCACTGCTGATCGTCCTCGGCGTCGCGGCCGGGGGGGCCTTCCTGGTCAGCCGTGGCACGGCCGGCGCCGTTCCCGCCGCCGCCCGCACCCGACTGGCCGGCGTCGGGGACCTGTCCACGCAGGTGTCGCCGTTCCCCGTCCTCACGCCGGGCCCGATCGTGGCCGGGTCGCCGCTCCCGTCCTCCGCCGCCACCGTCCCGGACGGCCGCACCGGCCTCAGGACGACCGCGGACCCGAGCACGACGGCGAACCCCATGGTGACCCCGGATCTCACGACGACCGCGGCTCCGAGAACCACCGTCGACCCCAGGACGAGCCCGGGACCGATCATGACGGCGGGACCTAAGAGGACGGCGGGGCCTCAGAGCAACACGGGACCGAAGAGCAACAAGGGACCGAAGACGACGACCTCCACGCGCGGTCCCGACACGAACGCCGGTCCCGACACGAACGCCGGTCCCGAAGCGACCGCCAGGCCTACGACGACCCCTTATCCCGAGGCGACCGCCTCCGGCTCGGCAACGTACGAGCGGGTGGCCGCCACGCCGCCCCGGCTGATCGCCGTGGCCCGCACGCCGGTGACCGAGGCGGCGCTGCGGCGGATCGCCGCGCTGAAGTACGTCGGCAAGGTGACGCTGGCCGACGCCGGGGCGGTGCGCTTCTCCACGGCCACGCTGAACCTGCTCGCCGTCGACCCGGCGGAGTTCCGCCCGTGGGCGCCGAAGGCCGTGGCCGAGGAGCCCGAGGTGTGGAGCGCGCTGGCGCGCGGGGAGTTCATCGCCGAGTCGAGGACGGCCGGCCGCTACCTGCTTCAGCTCGGCGGCGAGTACGAGGCGGGCGCCGGTTCGCGGCTGCGCGTCGCCGCGTCGGCGCCGTTCGGGCTGCCGGGCGTCGACGGGCTGGTCGGCAAGGAGGTGGGCCGCGCGCTCGGCCTGGTCCCCGGTGTGGCGGTTCTCGTGCACACCCCGGCGGGCAAGGCGGCGGCCGTGGGCGCGCGGGTGAGGCGGCTGCTGGGCGCGGGCGCACAGGTGGTGGTGGTCGGCGCCCGGAGCGCGGCCGGCACGCCCGTGCCGGTGGCCCCGCCGAGCGCGGCGCCGAGCGCGGTGCCGAGCACCGCCCCGCTGACGGCGCAGGCCCAGCCGGGGACCTACCGGGTCGGCCGGCCGGCCGGCTACCTGGACCTCTACAAGCTCTCGGCCCAGGGCTGCCCCGGGCTGTCGTGGACCGTCCTGGCCGCCATCGGGCAGGTCGAGAGCGGCCACGGGCGCAACAACGGCCCGTCCTCGGCGGGCGCGCTCGGCCCGATGCAGTTCATGCCGGCCACCTGGAAGGCCTACGGCGTGGACGGCGACGGGGACGGCAGGTCCGACATCTGGAGCCCGTACGACGCCGTGCCCGGCGCCGCCCGCTACCTGTGCGCCAACGGCGCCGGGCAGGGCGGCGCGAAGCTCCGCTCGGCGGTCTTCCGCTACAACCACTCCTGGGACTACGTGAACAAGGTCCTCGGCATCGCCGACGCCTACGCCCGCGCCTACGCCTGAGCGCGGCGCCCACGCCGGCGCCTACGCCTTACTGCGGCGCCCACGCCTGAGGGTGGGCCTGCGCCCTTGCCTGAGCGCGGGACCTGGCGCCCGCGGTTCGCCTGAGCGCGAGGCCCGCGCCTACGCCTGGGGGCGGGGGCGGGGGCGGGGGGCGGGACAGCAGGTGGCGAGGCAGGCCGCGGGCTCGGGTTCGTCCAGCAGTTCGCGGACCATGGAGACGAACCGCGGATGGGTGCCGGCCGTCGCGGCGCGGGTGAGGTGCATGCCGAGGTCGCGGGCGACGGCGGCGGCCTCGGTGTCGAGGTCGTAGACGACCTCCATGTGGTCGGAGACGAACCCGATGGGCACCAGCACCACGGCGCTCGTGCCGCCCTCGTGCAGGGCGGCGAGGTGGTCGCACACGTCGGGTTCCAGCCACGGCACCTGGGGCGGGCCGCTGCGGCTCTGCCACACCAGGTCCCACGGCCGGTCGCCGGCGACCAGCGCGGCGGCGGCGCGCAACTGGGCCTCGTACGCCCCGCCGGACGGGCCGGAGGAGGCCGCCATGGACACCGGGATGCTGTGGGCGGTGAAGACCAGCCGGGCGGCGTCGCGGTGCTCCTGGGGGAGCCGTTCGACGGCCTCGCGGGTGTGGTCGGTCATCGCGGCGATGAAGCCGGGGTGGTCGTAGTAGTGGCGCAGCCGGACGATCTCCGGAGCGCCGGGGACCTCGGCCCTGGCCCGGGCGATGTCGTCCAGGTACTGACGGCAGCTGGAGTAGGAGCTGTAGGCGGCGGTGATGAAGGCCGCCGCGCGGGTGACGCCGTCGGCGGCCATCTTGCCCAGCGTGTCGCGCAGGAACGGGTGCCAGTTGCGGTTGCCCCAGTAGATCGGCAGGTCCACCTCGGGCCGCAGCGCCTCGATCAGGTCGCGGCACTGCTGATTGATCGGGCTGACGCCGCCGAAGCCCTGGTAGTGGGCCTCCACCTCCAGCAGCCGCTCGCGGGGGACGCCCCGGCCGCGGACGACGTTCTCCAGGAACGGCATGACGTCTTCGGGCTTCTCGGGCCCGCCGAAGGAGACGATCAGCAACGCGTCGTAACGAGCCATGCCTCCATCCAACCCCATCGCGCGGGATGCGGCGTCGACGAGCACCGTGCGAAGGCGAGGCGGCGCCGGCGCGAGGCGCGGAGGGAGGGGTGTGCGGCGGCGCGAGGCGTGAAGGGCAGGCTCTGCGGCGCTGACGTCGGCGCGGGCGCGGGGCGCGAAGGGAGGGCTCTACGGCGCCCGCGCGGGGCGGGGTGGGTGTGGTGCTGGGGCGGCGGCGGGAGAGGGGGGTAGGTTCGGGGAAGTGAGCCTCTTCAAGGACATACGCCAATTTGTCGCCATTCCCCGAGTGCTGTCGCTGCAACTGTCCCCGGACGGGTCCCGGCTGGTGTCCGTCGTCCAGTCGCTGAACCCCGATGGGAAGTCCTACGGAACCTCCATCTGGCAGGTGCCGGTCGAGCCCGAGGGTGAGGCGTTCCGGCTGACCCGCTCGGCCAAGGGGGAGACCGGCGCCCGGTTCACCCGGGACGGCGACCTGCTGTTCGTGTCGCGGCGTCCCGACCCGGACGTCAAGGACCAGCCCGAGGACGAGGTGCCCGCGCTGTGGCTGCTGCCCGCCAAGGGCGGCGAGGCGCGCAGGGTGGCCGACCGGCCCGGCGGCATCGGCGCCGTCGAGACCGCGGGCGACGGCGTGGTCTTCACCGCGGACGTGCTCGACGGCGACGCCGCCTCCGAGGCCGAGCGCCGCAAGGCCAGGAAGGACGCGGGGATCAGCGCGGTCCTGCACGAGGGATATCCCGTCCGCTTCTGGGACCACGACCTCGGCCCCGCGCGGACGCGGCTGTTCGCCGCCGCGCTCCCGGCGCTCGCCGAGCCGCGCGATCTGACCCCCGACCCGGGTGGCGCGCTGCAGGAGGTCTCCTTCGCGCTCACCCCCGACGGCTCCACCGTCGTCACCTCCTGGGGCGTGCCGCTGCCGACCGGCGGCGTCCGGTTCGAGCTGGTGGCGATCGACGTGGCCACCGGCGAGCGGCGCACCCTGGTGTCCGACCCCGCCCTCGAGGTCGCGGGACTGGTGACCGTCTCCCCGGACGGCCGTCACGTCGCCTGCCTGATGATGCGCCCCGGCGCCGTGGACCGGCCGGTCGAGTACACGGTGTGGATCGGTCCCCTGGACGCCGGGCAGGACGGTGGGCAGGCGAGCACCGTCGCCCTGCCGGCCGCGGGCCTCGCCTGGGCGCCCGACTCGGGCTCGCTCTACGTCGCCGCCGACGACCACGGCAGGCGCCCGATCTTCAAGGTGAGCCTGTCCGGCGAGCACGAGCGCCTCACCCCGCCCGACGGCGCCTACCAGGAGCTGTGCCCCTCGCCCGACGGGCGGCGCCTGTACGCGCTGCGCAGCTTCCCCGACGCCCCGCCCGCCCCGGTCAGCATCGACCTGGGAGACGGCGGGATCACCGAGCTGCCGTCCCCGGCCCCGAAGGTCGAGATCCCCGGGACGCTCACCGAGGTGTCCGCGGTCGCCGACGACGGCGTGGAGATCAGGGCCTGGCTCGCGCTGCCCGCCGGCGCCTCGGCGGACAACCCCGCGCCGCTGCTGCTGTGGGTCCACGGCGGCCCGATGGCGAGCTGGAACGACTGGATGTGGCGCTGGAACCCCTGGATCATGGCCGAGCACGGCTACGCCGTCCTGATGCCCGACCCGTGCATGTCCACCGGGTACGGGCAGGACATGATCGCGCGCGGCTGGGGCAAGTGGGGCCCGCGCACCCATGCCGACCTGATGGCGGTCACCGACGCGTGCGTCGCCCGCCCGGACATCGACGGCGGGCGCACGGGCATGATGGGCGGGTCCTTCGGCGGCTACATGGCCAACTGGATCGCCGGGCACACCGACAGGTTCCGCGCCGTCGTCACGCACGCCTCACTGTGGAACCTCGAGCAGTTCGCCGGCACCACCGACGCCTCCGACTACTGGGAGCGGGAGTTCGGCCCGGTCGGCGGCGATCTGTACCGGGAGCTGTCGCCGCACCACTGGCTCGGCGAGATCACCACCCCGATGCTGGTGATCCACGGCGACAAGGACTACCGCGTGCCGATCGGCGAGGCGCTGCGCCTGTGGTGGGACCTGCGCAGGTCGCAGGTGGAGTCGAAGTTCCTGTACTTCCCCGACGAGAACCACTGGATCCTCAAGCCGGGCAACGCGGTCGCCTGGTACGAGACCGTGCTGGCCTTCCTTGGTCAGCATGTGCTCGGCGAGGAGTGGAAGCGCCCGGAGTCGGTCGCATGACCGACTTCCTGCGGCTGGCCGCCGACATCGCGCGCGAGGCGGGGGACATGCTGCTCGCCAAGCGCACCGCGCGCCCGGAGGCGATCGAGACCAAGTCCAGCAGGACCGACGTGGTCACCGCCCTGGACCGCGCCTCCGAGGAGCTGATCAGGCAGCGGGTCAGGGCCGAAAGGCCGCATGACGCCTTCCTCGGCGAGGAGGAGGGCGAGACGGCGGGCGCCGAGACCGGTGAAGGCCGCGTCCGCTGGATCGTCGACCCCATCGACGGCACGGTCAACTTCATGTACGGCCTGCCGGATTGGGCGGTCAGCATCGCCGTGGAGGTCGACGGGGAGGTGGTCGCCGGCGTGGTGAACGTGCCGCCGCGCGGCGAGCTGTACGCGGCGGCCAAGGGCGGCGGGGCCGAACTGCTGCGCGAGGGCGTCGCGGCCGAGCGGCTGCGCTGCACCGCCGGGGTGCCGCTCGCCGAGGCGCTGATCGCCACCGGGTTCGGCTACCTGCCCGAGCGGCGGGCCGTCCAGGCCGAGGTGCTGACGCGGGTGCTGCCGGTGGTGCGCGACATCCGCCGGGGCGGGTCGTGCGCGGTGGACCTGTGCTCGGTCGCGGCCGGGCGGGTGGACGGGTACTACGAGCGGGGCCCGCAGATCTGGGACTTCGCGGCCGGCGGCCTGATCGCCGTCGAGGCGGGGGCCAGGATCGGCGGGCTGAACGGGCGGCCGCAGAGCCGCAAACTGACGCTGTGCGCGGCGCCCGGCCTGTTCCAGGACCTGCACGACCTGCTCGTCCCGCTGAACCCCGAGCGGGACCTGTAGCCCGGCGCCGCCGGACGTCCGCGCGGCTCCCCGGCATGCGAAGGGCCCGCCCCGTGGGTGGGGGGCGGGCCCGGCGCCGTGGGCGAGGAGGCCGGTCAGGTCTGGATCGGCACGCCGTTGTCGACGGCGATCCGGCGCAGATCCTCTATCTCGGCGGTGAGAGTGTCGGCGAGGAAGTCGTCGCCGCTCGTGCGCGCCTCCTGGAGACCTTTATAGGCCTGGTCGAGCCGGTATGTGATCGTGCTGGTGAACTCGCCCATCTCACCTTCTTTCTCGAGGGGCGAAGGAGCAGTGTGGCCACCTACCGCCTGGGGAGAGCACAAGGTCTTCCCCGGCCATGTGAGTGGGTCTTGCGGGTCTACCCACCGCTCTGTCGCGCTTAAACCCACCATGCCTTATGTCCGGGGTGTGCTTTATGTCACGCGTCCGGCGCACGGTGGACGAGTGCTTACCATGCGCTTAAGCCGGATGTGGCAAGAATGGGCCTGCGCGGGGTACGGCCACGGGCGCGGGAAGCGCAGCCGCCCGGCCGTGGAGCAATGACCGATCGCGCGAGGTCGCGACTAGCAGGAGGTGCCAGGGCCGTGCGAGTGCTTGTGGTGGAAGACGAGCGGGTGCTCGCGGACGCGATCGCGACGGGGCTGCGCCGGGAGGCGATGGCCGTCGACGTCGCCTACGACGGCGCCGGCGCGCTGGAGCGCACGGGGTACATCGACTACGACGTGATCGTGCTGGACCGCGACCTGCCGAAGATCCACGGCGACGAGGTGTGCCGGCGCCTGGTGGCCGGCCGCACCGCCTCGCGCATCCTGATGCTCACCGCGTCGGGCGAGGTGGACGACAAGGTCGAGGGCCTGGAGCTCGGCGCCGACGACTACCTGGCCAAGCCGTTCGCCTTCATGGAGCTGGTGGCCCGCGTGCGGGCGCTCGGCCGCCGCTCCGCCCCGGCGCTGCCGCCGGTGCTGGAGCGCTCGGGCGTCCGCCTGGACCCGGGCAAGCGCCTGGTCACCAGGGACGGCAACGAGATCGCGCTGACCAAGAAGGAGTTCGCCGTCCTCGAGGAGCTGATGCGGGCCGAGGGCGCCGTCGTCAGCCAGGAGGACCTGCTCGACAAGGCCTGGGACGAGAACATCGACCCCTTCACCAACGTGGTGCGGGTCACGATGATGACGCTGCGCAAGAAGCTCGGCGAGCCGGCGGTGATCGAGACGGTGCCGGGAGTGGGTTACAAGCTGTGAGCGAGGAACACGACGCGGCGCGGGACGCCGAGGCCGGGCGTCCCACCTTCGCCGCTCCCCAGCCGGTCATCGTCCCGCCCGGTTCCCCGCTGCCCGCGGGCGCCGAGGACGCCGGCGCCGCGCCGGGACCGGCGGCCCTGTCGGTCCGCGCGGGCGCCCAGAACGCCGCGCAGGTCCGTACGGGTTCCCAGAAGGCCGCGCCGGTCCGCGAGCGCGCCCAGAACGCGGCGCCGGTCCGCGCGGGCGGGCAGGGCACGGCGGCGGCGGGGCAGCGGCCGGCCGGCTCACCGCCGCGCGCGGCCACGGCCACCCCCGTCGCCCAGCCCTCGCCCTCGGCGGGCGCCGCCGAGCCGGGCCCCCGCGTCCCCGCGCAGCCCGACAAGACGCAGGCCGCCTGGGGAGGCGGCCGGCGGAGCGAGGTGTTGCCGTCCGAGGGCGGCCGCCAGCCGTTCCGCCCCAAGGCGGCGCCTCCGCCGCCGAGCGGGCCGCCCGCCTGGGACGGGCCGCCGCCCATCGCCCCGAGGCCGGTCGCCGAGCACCTCCTGGCCCGGCTGAGGCGGGTCACCGGCCGCATGAGCATCCGGGTGCGGCTGACGCTGACCTACGGCGCGCTGTTCTTCGCGGCGGGCGCGTTGCTGCTCTTCGTGATCTACTCCTTCGTCGGCAAGGCGATCTGGGATTCCTGGCCCGCCTTCCCGTTCGACCTGGAGAACGTCCGGCCCGACTACGCCGCCATCCTCCAGGACAAATGGGCGAACTTCCGCGCCGACACGATCACCGCCGCCCGGCACCAACTGCTGATCAGGTCGCTGCTGGCCCTCGGCGGCGTGGGCATCCTGGCGCTGCTGTTCGGCTACTTCGTCGCCGACCGGGCGCTGCGCCCGATCCAGAAGATGACCGCGACCGCGCGCCGGCTGTCGGAGACCTCGCTGGCGCACGAGCGCATCGACCTCCAGGGCCCCAACGACGAGATCAAGGAGCTCGCCGACACCTTCGACGCGATGCTCACCCGGCTCAACCGGGCCTTCGACGCCCAGCGGCGCTTCGTGGACAACGCCTCCCACGAGCTGCGCACGCCCCTCGCGATCAACCGCACGGTGCTGGAGGTCGCGCTCGGCGACTCGCGCGCCTCGGAGGACCTGAAGGTCCTCGGGCGCACCTTGCTCGGCACCAACGCCAGGAACGAGCACCTCATCGAGGGCCTGCTGCTGCTCGCCCGCAGCGAACGGGAGCTCGCCACCCGCAAGCCGGTCGACCTGCGCGACGTCGGGCAGACCGTGGTCGAGCAGCACGCGTCCTTCGCCGGGGAGACCCAGGTGAGCGTGCACGCCGACCTGCGCCCCGCGCCCACGATGGGCGACCCGGTGCTGCTCGAACGCCTGGTCGCCAACCTGGTGGAGAACGCGATCAAGCACAACATCGGCGAGTCCGGAGAAGTCTGGCTCCGTACGGGAATGGTGGACGGCACTCCGGTTGTTCAGGTGGCCAACACCGGGCCGCACGTTCCCGCGTACGAGGTGGACGACCTGTTCGAACCTTTCAGGCGCCTGCACTCCGACCGCGTGGAATCGGCGCGCGGTGCGGGGCTCGGGTTGTCCATCGTGCGCGCGGTCGTCCGCGCTCACCAGGGGACCGTGAAGGCGATCCCCAGGGAAGGCGGGGGACTGGTGATGACGGTGAGACTTCCGGCGGGCTGATACGGCGGGGGGCGTCTCGTTCGCGCCAGACATGTGGTTGGATGTGCCGTCGAACACGGTGGGTCCTGTCGCCAATGCTTAGGTTTTCGCCATATTTGGCTAACCGTGCGGCGAAGGCGGCAAGACCCTCACGTGTCAGGAGGTTCGTCCACCGTTCCGACGGGGTACCGATTGCAAAATTCCCCGAGAGATGCGGGCACAAGATGGATCGCCCAGACGTTACAGACGCGCGACGCGCGACGCGCACGCAATAGATGAGGGGGATGAATACGCAAATGGCCACCGATTACGACAGCCCGCGCAAGACCGACGACGACCTGAGTGAGGACAGCCTCCAGGAACTCCAGGCGCGGCGGACCGACAAGTCCTCCGGCAGCATCGACATCGACGAGACCGATCTGGCCGAGTCGCTCGAGCTTCCCGGTGCCGACTTGTCCAACGAGGAGCTCTCGCTCCGGGTGATCCCCAGGCAGGCGGACGAGTTCACCTGCTCGCGCTGCTTCCTGGTGCATCACCGCAGCCAGCTCGCCTCTGACAAGGGCGGGCAGCAGATCTGCCGGGAATGCGCCGCCTGAGACTCTTGGAGGGTCCGTGACATCTGGAACGGATCGAACACCGCAGGACCAGCCCGGGCGGCCGGAGCTCCCGCCCCCGGGGGACCAGACCGGAGCGGAAGCCGAGGTCGCCGAGCTCGTCGGCAAGCTTTCCGGCGGCGGCGACATTGACGGGGCCGAGCGGCGACGGCTGCTCGGCCGCCTCAGCGCGGCGCTCATGACGGCCCAGAAGCGGGCCCGCAGGTCGGGCGCCGCGCGGGGCCGCTGGCTCGCCGACATGTTCGCCGCGATCGCGCCGCGCCTGCCGATCCGCGACCTGGCGACGCTGCAGGAGCACCACTACGGCCTGTCCGGCGACGCGCTCGCCGACGACCTGGTGCGCACCGCGGGCAAGGCGACGATGGCGGTCGGAGCGGTCGGCGGGGTTCTGGCCGCCGCCGAGTTCGCCGCGCCGCCGCTGCTGCTGTCGGCGCCCGCGCAGCTCGTGGCCGAGACGCTCGTCGTCGCCGCCATCGAGGTCAAGCTCATCGCCGAGCTGTACGAGGTGTACGGCGTGCAGGTGCCGGGCAGCGGCAGCCAGCGGGCGATGGCGTTCACCGTCGCCTGGTCCAAGCAGCGAGGGGTCGACCCGCTCGCCCCCGCGTCGGTGCAGGTGGCCCTCGGCGCCGCAGCCAAGGCCGCCCTGCGCAACCGGCTGATGCGCACGCTCGGCCGCCACCTGACCACCTTAGGGCCGTTCCTCACCGGCGCCGTCGCCGGAGGCGCCCTCAACAGGGCCGCCACGAAGCGCCTCGCCGAGGCCGTCCGCAAGGACCTCGGCCGCCAGCTCGCCCTCCCCGCCCCCGACCAGCGCTCCTCCATCACCGACTGACCCCCGTCGACCCCCCGGCCGGCGTCCTTCCCCTCACCGCGACGGCGCCGCGCTCTTCCACCTCCCCGGGCACCGAACGGCCCTCCGCACCGCCGGCCCCCTGACCCCCGGCCACCGGCGCCGCTCCGCACCCCCTCGCCGTGACCCCCGCGAGCCGGTCGATCTCTCTTCCCGCGCCCCGCGCCGTCGCCCGCCTGTGACGCCCGCCACCTGAGGCCCCGTACAGAGAGCCACACCCGGTTTCGTATGGTGGTCATGGACCGATCACAAGGCAACGAGGGAGGACGTGTGCGCAGCTCGTTTCTGATCGTCGCGAACCGGTTGCCCGTGGACAGGACCATCACGGCGGACGGCACCGCCAGTTGGCGGCGCAGTCCCGGGGGCCTGGTCACGGCGATCGCGCCCGTGATGCAACGCCGCGACGGCGCGTGGCTGGGCTGGCACGGGGCTCCCGACGAGGAGCTCAAGCCCTTCGAGCACGACGGCATGAACCTCATCCCCGTCCCGCTCTCGGCCGGCGAGGTCGAGCTCTACTACGAGGGGTTCTCCAACGCGACCCTGTGGCCGCTGTACCACGACGTCGTGGCGACGCCCGTCTTCTCCCGCGTGCTGTGGGACGCCTACCGAGCGGTGAACGAGAGGTTCGCGCGGGCCGCCGCCGACGCCGCGGCCGAGAACGCCGTCGTCTGGATCCAGGACTACCAGCTCCAGCTCGTCCCCTCGATGCTGCGGGCCCTGCGGCCCGACCTGCGCATCGGCTTCTTCCTGCACATCCCCTTCCCGCCCGCCGAGCTGTTCTGGCAGCTCCCCTGGCGGCGCGAGATCCTCGAAGGGCTGCTCGGCGCCGACCTGGTCGGCTTCCAGCGGCCCGGCGGCGCCTCCAACTTCATCCGGCTGTGCCGCCGCCAGCTCGGCCTGCAGAACCAGCGGCAGGAGATCTTCGTCGGCGACCGCACCGTCCGCGCCGAGGCGTTCCCGATCTCGGTGGACTTCGGCGAGCTGGACTCCCTGGTGCGCGAGCCGCACATCCTCGCCCGCGCCAAGGAGATCCGCGCCGAGCTGGGCGAGCCCGAGCACGTCCTGCTCGGCGTCGACCGGCTCGACTACACCAAGGGCATCGGCCAGCGGCTGAAGGCCTTCGGCGAGCTGCTCGCCGACAAGACGATCAGCCCGGGCGAGGCGGTGTTCGTCCAGATCGCCACGCCCAGCCGCGAGCGGGTCGAGAGCTACCGCGCCCTGCGCGACGAGATCGAGCTGCGGGTGGGGCGCATCAACGGCCAGCACGGCGTGCTCGGCGTCCCGCCGCTGAACTACTTCCACCAGTCCTACGACCGCGAAGAGCTGGCCGCCCTGTACTGCGCCGCCGACGTCATGGTGGTCACGCCGCTGCGCGACGGCATGAACCTCGTCGCCAAGGAGTACGTCGCCTGCCGGCACGACCTGCGGGGCGCGCTCGTGCTCAGCGAGTTCGCGGGCGCGGCCGACGAGCTCAAGCACGCCTTCCTGGTCAACCCCTACGACGTCGAGGGGCTCAAGCGGCAGATGGTCGCCGCCATGCGGGCCACCCCGCACGAGCTGTCGCGGCGGATGCGCTCCATGCGCCGCCGCGTCGCCACCTATGACGTCGACCGGTGGGCGGGGGAGTTCCTGGCGGCCCTGGAGCGCTGACCGCCCTACGACCTGACGACCGCCCTACGACCTGACGACGCGCTCGGCCTTCTCGGGGATGGCCTTCCACGCCCGGTACCTCTTGTGGGCCGAGCGCGTCACCACGATGCGGGCGACCTCCATGCCCACGCCCAGCACCACCGCGAAGCCCACCGCCTCGGCGAGGCTGGTCTCCAGCGAGTTGGGGTCGGCAGGCGGCTTCTTGCCGGTGGTCTTCTGCCAGCCGATCTCGATGGCCTTGCGGGTGGCGTACCCGACGCCCAGCGCGACCACCGCGCCGATGAGCCGCCACGCCATGTCGGGCTTCTCGACCTCGTCTGATTTGGCCATGACTTCTCCCCTCGTCGATCTAGATGAACCCTAGCCCCTCGTGCCGGAGGGCGGGGTGACGCCATACCATAGGGCGCCATGACCCAACAGCGACCGCGCCATGTCACCGTTCCCGAAAGGCCCTCTCTCGATGGCCTGGAGCCGGTATGGGCGGCCCGCTGGGAGGCCGAGGGCACCTACCGCTTCGACCGGGCCAAGACCCGCGAGCAGGTGTACTCCATCGACACCCCGCCGCCGACCGTCTCGGGCGCCCTGCACGTCGGCCACGTCTTCTCCTACACCCACACCGACACGATCGCCCGCTTCCAGCGCATGCGCGGACGTGAGGTGTTCTACCCCATGGGGTGGGACGACAACGGCCTGCCCACCGAGCGCCGCGTGCAGAACCACTTCGGCGTGCGCTGCGACCCCTCGCTGCCCTACGACCCCGGCTTCCGCCCGCCCGGCAAGCCCGACCCCAAGCGCCAGGTCCCCGTCTCGCGGCGCAACTTCATCGAGCTGTGCGAGCAGCTGACCACCGAGGACGAGAAGGCCTTCGAGGAACTGTGGCGCCACCTCGGGCTCTCGGTCGACTGGTCGCTGACCTACGCCACGATCGACGAGGCCTCCCGGGCCGCCTCCCAGCGGGCGTTCCTGCGCAACCTGGCGCGCGGCGAGGCGTACGTCGCCGAGGGGCCCACCCTCTGGGACGTGACCTTCCGCACGGCCGTCGCCCAGGCCGAACTGGAGGACCGCGAGTGGCCGGGCGCCTTCCACCGCATCCGGTTCGGCGGGGTCCCCGGCACCGCGTACGCCGACGGCGTCGCCATCGAGACCACCCGCCCCGAGCTGATCCCGGCCTGCGTGGCCCTGGTCGCCCACCCCGACGACGAGCGCTACCAGCCCCTGTTCGGCAAGACGGTGCGCACGCCGCTGTTCGGCGTCCCGGTGCCGGTGCTCGCCCACCGGCTGGCCGAGCGCGACAAGGGCTCGGGCATCGCGATGATCTGCACCTTCGGCGACCTCACCGACGTCGTCTGGTGGCGCGAGCTCGACCTGCCGGCCCGCCCGGTCATCGGCTGGGACGGCCGCATGCTGGCCGATCCGCCCGAGGGGGTCCCCGCCGAGACCTACGCCCTGCTGGCCGGCCTGACGACCCACTCGGCCCGCGAGCGCATCGTCCAACTGCTGCAGGACACCGAGGAGCTGGAGGAGGAGCCGCGCAAGGTCTCCCGCCCGGTCAAGTTCTACGAGAAGGGCGACCGGCCGCTGGAGATCGTCACCACCCGCCAGTGGTACATCCGCAACGGCGGGCGCGATCCCCGGCTGCGGTCGGCGCTGCTCGAACGCGGGCGCGAGCTGCGCTGGCACCCGCCGCACATGCGGGTGCGCTACGAGAACTGGGTGCAGGGCCTGGCCGGCGACTGGCTGATCTCCCGGCAGCGGTTCTTCGGCGTCCCCATCCCCGTGTGGTACCCGCTGGACTCCGAGGGCCTGCCCATCCACGACGCGCCGATCGTGCCGCCCGAGGACGCCCTGCCGGTCGACCCCTCGAGCGACGTGCCGCCCGGCTACGCCGAGGACCAGCGGGGCAAGCCCTTCGGCTTCGCCGCCGACCCCGACGTCATGGACACCTGGGCCACCTCCTCGCTGACCCCGCAGATCGTCTCGGGCTGGGAGCGCGACGACGACCTGTACCGGCGGGTGTTCCCCATGGACCTGCGGCCGCAGGCCCACGAGATCATCCGCACGTGGCTGTTCGCCTCGGTGGTCCGGGCGCACCTCGAGAGCGGCGTGCTGCCCTGGCGCGACGCCGCGATCGCCGGCTGGATCCTCGACCCCGACCGCAAGAAGATGTCCAAGTCCAAGGGCAACGTGGTCACGCCCATGGGCCTGCTGCGCGAGTACGGCTCCGACGCGGTCCGCTACTGGGCCGCCGGCGGCCGTCCGGGCACCGACACGGCCTTCGACACCGGGCAGATCAAGGTCGGCCGCCGGCTGGCCATCAAGATCCTCAATGCCTCCAAGTTCGTGCTCGGCCTGGGCGAGACGGCGGGGGAGCAGGTCACCGAGGCGCTCGACCGGTCGATGCTCGCCCGGCTGGCCGGAGTGGTGGAGGAGGCCACGGCCGCCTTCGCGTCCTACGACTACACCCGCGCCCTGGAGGCCACCGAGCGGTTCTTCTGGGAGTTCTGCGACGACTACCTCGAACTGGTCAAGTCCCGCGCCTACGGGGACGACGCCGGAGCGGTGTCGGCCCGCGCCGCGCTGCGGCAGGCGCTCCAGGTGATGCTGCGGCTGTTCGCGCCGTTCCTGCCGTTCGTCACCGAGGAGGTCTGGTCCTGGTGGCGGGAGGGCTCGGTGCACCGCGCCGCCTGGCCGTCGGCCGGCGAACTGGACGCCTCCGGCGACGCGCGGGTCCTGGCCGCGGTGTCGGAGGTGCTGCGCGAGGTCCGCAAGGCCAAGTCCGCGGCCAAGCTGTCCATGCGCGCGGAGGTGGCGCGGCTGGACGTCCACGGCGCGGCGGTCGAGCTGGTGCGCCACGGGCAGGACGACCTGTGCGCGGCCGGAGCGGTCGAGGAGTTCGTCCTCGGCTCCGCCGACGGTGAGCCGGAGGTGACCGTCACGCTCGCCGAGGCCGCCGCCGGGTGACCCATTCACCAGCGAGACGGGCATATCGGGTGGCCTTCGGCGGGGGAGACCAGGCCGTCGCTTGAACCCGGCCGTAACCTGCGCGCGTTCGGCCGCCCGGCGTGCCAGTCTGTAATGGTGATCGCGGAACGGGAGACTGACGGGCGCACTGTGCCACCGGTGCTTTCCGCCATGGCGGCGTGGAGCTGGCGGCTGATCGTCATCGGCGTGGTGATCTACTTCTCGGCGCAGATCATCGTCCACCTCAGCTTCGTGGCGCTGCCCCTGGCGGTGGCGCTGCTGCTGACCGCCCTGCTCTACCCGCTCACCGACCGGCTGCGCAAGGCGGGCCTGCGCCCCATCTGGGCGACGTGGGCCACCATGCTGTCCGCCCTCGCCCTGCTGGTCGCCGTCGGGTTCATCATCGGCACCCGGGCCAACGACGAGTTCCCCGGGCTGATCGCGCAGATCCAGAAGACCACCCGCGACGTGCAGGGCTGGCTGCTCACCGGACCGTTCCACCTCAAAGAGGCCCAGCTCACCGGCATGCTGGATGAGATCATCCGGCAGGTCAACGCCCAGCGCAGCGCGCTCACCGGAGCGCTGCTGTCCACGGCGGCGGTCTTCATCGAGGTCCTCGCCTCCATCGTCCTGCTGCTGTTCGTCACCTTCTTCATGCTCAAGGACGGCGACCGCATCTGGTCGTGGTTCCTGCGCGGCTTCGGCTCGGCCGCGCCCCGGGTCGACCGCGCCGGCCGCGCCGCCTGGCACACCCTCTCGCAGTACATCCACGGCACGGTCATCGTGGCCGCCATCCACGGCGTGATCATCGGCATCGTGCTGTTCGCCATGAGGGTGCCGCTGTGGGCGCCGCTCGCGGTCCTGATCTTCCTGGCGAGCTTCATCCCGATCATCGGCATCTTCATCGCCGGGGGCCTGGCCGCCCTGGTGACCCTCGGCGCGCAGGGGCCCATCTTCGCCCTGGTCTTCATCGGCATCCTGCTCGTCGAGCAGCAACTGGAGAACCACGTGCTCCAGCCGATGATCGTCGGGCGGGCCGTGAAGTTCCACCCCTTGGCGATCATCCTGGTGCTGGCGGTCGGCGGCATCCTGGGCGGCATCGCCGGCGCGGCGATCGCCGTGCCGATCGCCGCCGTGGTCTACCGCGCCCTGCCCGAGCTGCGCAGGAGCCCGCGTGAGCTGCCGCCCGCCGCCCCGCACGAGCCGCTGGAGCCGCACGAGCCGCCCGGGCCGCAGCCGCCGGCCGGGCCCGCCGCGCCGCAGGAGCCCGCCCAGCCCAGGAAGCTCGCCGAGCCCACCAAGCCCAACGAGCCCGCCGAGCCCCGGAAGCCCACCGGGCCCAGCGAGCCCGGGGCGGCCGCCGCGCCGCGCCGGCCGCGCGAGTCCGCCGATCCGCCCCCGCCGCGCCGGCCGCAGGAGCCGCACGAGGCCGCCGGACCGGCCGCGCCCGCCGCGGGCCGTGCGCCCGCCGCGGGGGAGGACGTGTCGCCGCAGCACAGCGGGTAAGGTCTCCGTTCGTGACACCTTGCACGCCCCGCCCGCCCCGGTACGCTTCAGGGCGTACCTTGAGGCTGAGGGCCCGGCCCACGCGCCCGCGGGCCGCCGCGCCGGCGTGCCGGTCCCGGTGGGCGCCCGGCGGCCCGGCAGGCGAGGTCACACCGACGTCAGCCGAGCGCGGCTCCACGACCACGAGGTGAATCCATGATCGAGGTGCTGATCCAGCGGCTCGACCCCGGCCTTCCGCTCCCGTCCTACGCCCACCCGGGTGACGCGGGGGCCGACCTGCACGCCGCCGCGGACGTCGAGCTGCTGCCGGGCGAGCGGGCCGTCGTGGGCACCGGCGTGGCGATCGCGCTGCCGGACGGGTACGCGGCCTTCGTGCACCCGCGTTCCGGCCTCGCGGCCCGCCACGGTGTCACGCTCGTCAACGCGCCCGGCACGGTGGACGCCGGCTACCGCGGCGAGATCCGGGTGACGCTGATCAACACCGACGCCAAGGACGCCGTGCGGCTGCGCCGGGGCGACCGCATCGCCCAGCTCGTCGTCCAGCGGGTCGAGAAGGCAGCTTTCTACGAGGTGGAGCGGCTTCCCGGGTCGGCGCGCGGCGCCGACGGGTTCGGCTCCACCGGCCGATAAGTCGACAAGGAGTGTGAACGAAGTGTTCCGACGCCGCCGTCATGCGGAGCAAGAGGAGACGGCACCGGCCGCCGAGGCGCCGGTCCCCGTCCGCGAGTCGGGACCGTGGGACGCCGACGAGCCCCACCCCGACACCGAGCGGGTCGACCTGGGCGGCATGCGCCTGCCCATCGGCTCCGGTTTCGAGATCCAGCTCAACGTCGCCGGCGACCAGATCGTCGGCGCCGTCGTCATGGTCGAAGAGAGCGCCCTGCAGGTGCACGCGTTCGCCGCGCCCAAGAAGACCGGCATCTGGGACGAGGTCCGCGGCGAGCTGTCGCGCGAGCTGACCGCCGCCGGGGGCACCTGCGAGCAGCGCGAGGGCCCCTTCGGCGCCGAGCTGGCCGCCGAGATCATGCAGGACGGCGCCACCCAGCCCGTCCGGTTCATCGGCGTCGACGGCCCGCGCTGGTTCCTGCGCGGGGTCATCAGCGGCCGGGCCATCGCCGACCCCGACGTCGCCAAGACCCTGGAGGACGTCCTGCGCGACATCGTGGTCGTCCGGGGTGACCTGCCCATGGCGCCCAAGGAGCCCATCGAGCTGCGCCTGCCCGCCGAGGCCCGCCAGGCCGTCGAGCAGCAGGCCGCCCAGGAGGGCCGGCCCTCGCTCGATCCGTTCGAGCGCGGACCTGAGATCAGCGAGACTCGCTGACGTAAGCTGCGGGCAGGACGGTCAGGACCACAGGGCTCGCGAGGAGTGAACAGAGATGAGTACGGCAGAGCCCGTCAAACGGGGGCTGCGCGGTTTCCTGCGGCGGCTGACGACCAGCCAGGCCGAGCTGGAGGCGGCGGAGCTCCAGGAGGACCTCGACCAGTACGGGGCGACGCCCATCGCCTCCTGCGGCCAGCGCAGGAGGTTCTGCGTCGCGGGCACCCTGCGCACGGTGACGCTGCGGCCCCGGGGCGGCGTCCCGTCCCTCGAGGCCGAGCTGTACGACGGGTCGGACGTGGTCGACCTGGTGTGGCTGGGCCGACGGAAGATCGTGGGCATCGAGCCGGGGCGCGTCGTGCGCGCCGAAGGGCTCGTCAGCGTCCAGGACGGCCGTAAGGTGATGTTCAACCCTCGTTACGAGCTGCGGCCGGCGAGCGGCCAGTGACCACGGTTCCCCCAGGCGAGGAGACCAATGACCATGCAGCCGCCCAAGGACGCGCCGGCCACGGGAGCGCGCCGGTGAGCACGTCCTCCGAGACGGCCCGCGAGGCGGCCGCGCACGACACCGTCGAGGCCGCCATCCGCGCCCAGCTCACCAAGGCGCTCGGCGGCGTGCGGGGCATCGTCGAGGCGGCCGTGCCGACGATCGCCTTCACCGTCTCCTGGATCGTCACCGAGCAGCTCAAGACCTCCCTGATCATCAGCATCGGCGCGGCCGTCCTGCTGCTGGTGGTGCGGCTGGCGCAGCGCTCCACGCCGCAGTTCGTGCTCAACAGCCTGGTCGGCATCGGCATCGGCGCGTTCTTCGCCTCCCGCACGGGCGAGGCCAAGGACGTCTTCATGCCGGGCATCCTCTACAACGCCGCCTACGCGGCCGCGATGACGCTGTCGATCATCGTCCGCTGGCCGGTCGTCGGGTTCCTCATCGGCTCGGTGACCGGCGACCCGACAGGCTGGCGGCGCGACCCCGGCATCGTCCGGCTCTGCTCGCGGCTGACCTGGCTGCTCATCCTGCCCTGCCTGCTGCGCGTGGTGGTGCAGCTCCCGCTCTACTTCGCCGACCAGGTCGCCGCGCTCGGGGTGGCGAAGGTCGCGCTCGGCTGGCCGGTCCAGGTGGCCGCGCTGGCCGCCATGGTGTGGGTGCTGGCCCGCGGCCGCACCCCGATCAGCCCCGCGCCGCCGCCCACCGGCACCTGACCCCGGCCGTCCGGCGCCCGTTCCGCGGGCGTCCGGACGACGACCGTCCCCGCCGCCGAGGGCAGGGACGGCCGTTCCCGTGGCGGGCCGTTCAGCGGCGGCGACCCACGGCCGCGACGGCGACGGCCGCGCCCCTGGCGGGTGCGCGGCCGTCCGCTGCGGTCTCGGCGGGTGTCTCAGTGCGGGGACAGAAGGTGCGCGAGGTCCTCCTCGACCTCCTGGCTGGCCACGAACAGCAGCTCGTCCCCGGCCTCCAGCGGATCGTCGTCAGAAGGCACCAGCACCCGGCCCTCGCGCAGGATGGCGACCAGGGCCGAGTCCTGCGGCCAGGGCACCGACCCGGCCCGCTGCCCGACGACCGGGGCGTCCTCGGGGAGCGTGAGCTCCACCAGGTTGGCCTGGCCCTGCCGGAAGGTCATCAGCCGCACCAGGTCGCCCACGCTGACCGCCTCCTCGACCAGGGCCGAGAGCAGGCGAGGGGTGGACACCGCGACGTCCACGCCCCACGACTCGTTGAACAGCCACTCGTTCTTCGGGTGGTTGATGCGGGCCACCACGCGCGGCACGCCGTACTCGGTCTTGGCCAGCAGCGACACCACGAGGTTGGCCTTGTCGTCGCCGGTCGCCGCGATCACCACGTGGCAGGCGTTCAGCCCCGCCTCGTCCAGCGCGGAGATCTCGCAGGCGTCCGCCAGCAGCCACTCGGCCTGCGGCACGCTGTCGATCTTGATGGCCGACGGGTCGGCGTCGATGAGCAGGACCTCGTGGCCGTTCTCCAGCAACTCGGCGGCGATGGACCGGCCGACCGCCCCCGCGCCCGCGATCGTGACGCGCATCAGTGGGACTCCTCCTCAGGCGCCGAGGACAGCACCTTGTTGATCCGGTCCATGTCGGTGTCGGCGGCGATCACGTGCAGGATGTCGCCCTCCTGCAGGACCGTGTCGTCCTTGGGCAGCAGCGCCTCGCCCATGCGGTTGACGAAGGCGACCCGGGTGGCGGCGAGCTCCTGCACCTTCTTGGTGCGGGTGCCGATCCAGCCCTGGTGGTAGGCCACCTCGGCGAGGGTCACGGTGCCGGTGGGGTCGCGCCACAGCGGCTCGGCGCCTTCAGGGAGCACCCGGCGCAGGATCTGGTCGGCCGTCCATCGCACCGTCGCCACCGTCGGGATGCCGAGACGCTGGTACACCTCGGCCCGCCGCGAGTCGTAGATGCGGGCCACCACGTTGTCCACGCCGAAGGTCTCGCGTGCCACGCGGGCGGAGATGATGTTGGAGTTGTCGCCGCTGCTGACCGCGACGTACGCGGCGGCCGACTCGATGCCGGCCTCCTCCAGGACGTCGCGGTCGAACCCGACGCCGGTGACGCGGCGCCCGCGGAACCCGGCGCGCAGCCGCCGGAACGCCTGCGGGTCCCTGTCGATGATCGCGACCGAGTGGCCGCTGTCCTCGAGGATGTGGGCGAGAGTCGATCCGACCCGGCCGCATCCCATGATGACGATGTGCATGCTCCCCCGCCGTTGGCATCGAGGCGGCAACTGGACGTTATACAGCTACCAGGCCAAGTATGGCCGGTTCTGGGAGCGCCATGTGATGCGCACCGCACCTGAGGACTAGCATCGTCACTCGTGGTCAAGGTTGCAGATATGGTCAAGCGACTACTCGTGGGCCGCGCCCTTCGAAGCGCGCAGGCCCACGAGCAGTTGCTGCCCAAGCGCATCGCGCTGCCGGTGTTCGCCAGCGACGCGCTCTCCTCGGTGGCGTACGCCCCGCAGGAGATCCTCATCACCCTCGGCATCGCCGGCATCGCGGCCTACCACTTCACTCCGTGGATCGCCCTCGCGGTCGTGGTGATCCTGCTGACGGTGGTCGCCTCCTACCGCCAGAACGTGCGGGCCTACACCAGCGGCGGCGGCGACTTCGAGGTGGCCACCGAGAACCTCGGCAACAACCAGGGCCTGGTCGTCGCCAGCGCGCTCATGGTCGACTACGTGCTCACCGTCGCGGTGTCGGTCTCCTCCGGCGTGGAGAACCTCGGCGCGGCGCTGCCCTTCCTGGCCGACCGCAGGGTCGCGGCGGCCATCGTGGTCGTCGCCCTGCTGACCGTCATGAACCTGCGGGGCATCAGGGAGTCCGGCCTGGCCTTCGCCATCCCCACCTATGCCTTCATGCTCAGCGTCTTCGGCCTGATGATCTGGGGCGGGGTGCGGCTGGCGCTCGGCACCGAGCTGACCGCCCCCACGGCCGGCTACACCGTCACGGGTGAGAGCGTCGGCGTGGGCGGCTTCGCCCTGATCTTCCTGCTGCTGCGCGCCTTCTCCTCCGGCTGCGCCGCGCTGACCGGCGTCGAGGCCATCAGCAACGGCGTGCCGGCCTTCAAGAAGCCCAAGGGCAAGAACGCCGCCAACACGCTGCTGGCGCTCGGCGCGCTCGCCGCGACGATGTTCGTCGGCATCACCGCCCTGGCCTACGTCACCGGCGCCAAGTTCGCCGACCCCTCCCAGGGCAGCACGCTCCTCGACGGGTCGGGCAGGCCCGTGGAGAACCCGGCCCCGGTGATCGCGCAGGTCGCCCAGACGGTGTTCAGCAACTTCACCCCCGCCTTCTATTTCATCACGGCGATGACCGCGCTGATCCTCGTGCTCGCCGCGAACACGGCCTTCAACGGCTTCCCGGTGCTCGCCTCGGTGCTGGCGCAGAACCGCTACCTGCCGCGCCAGCTCCACACGCGCGGCGACCGCCTGGCCTTCAGCAACGGCATCATCATCCTGGCCACCATGGCGGGCCTGCTGATCTACGCCTTCCACGCCGAGACCACCCGCCTGGTGCAGCTCTACATCGTCGGGGTGTTCGTGTCCTTCACCATCAGCCAGACCGGCATGGTGCGGCACTGGAACCGGCTCCTGCGCACCGAGGACGAGGCCAAGAAGCGCGCGCAGATGCAGCGGTCCAGGGTGATCAACGCCTTCGGCGCGACGGTGACCGGCCTGGTGCTGGTGGTGGTCCTGATCACCAAGTTCACCCACGGCGCGTGGATCGCCTGCGCCGCCATGGTCGTGCTGTTCGTCATGATGCGCGGCATCCGGCGCCACTACGACAACGTCGCCACCGAGCTCACCGTGCCCGAGCAGCACGAGGTCGACGAGTCCATGCTCCCGGCCAGGAACCACGCCATCGTCCTGCTCTCCAAGATCCACAAGCCGACGCTGCGCGCCCTGGCGTACGCGCGCGCCACGCGCCCCTCCAAACTGGAGGCGATCAGCGTCGCGGTGGACCCCGACGAGGCCCGGCAACTGCAGGCCGACTGGGAGGAGCGGGGCATCCCGGTGCCGCTGAAGGTCCTGGACTCGCCGTACCGCGAGATCACCCGGCCGGTGCTCGAATACGTCAAGAGCTTGCGGCGCCGGTCGCCGCGCGATGTCGTCACCGTGTTCATCCCCGAGTATGTCGTGGGCCACTGGTGGGAACATCTGCTTCACAACCAGAGTGCGCTGCGGCTGAAGGGCAGGCTGCTCTTCCAGCCGGGCGTGATGGTCACCAGCGTGCCGTGGCAGCTGGCCTCCTCCGACCGGCTCCGGGGCCGTCCGGAGACGTTCGCCCCCGGCTCGGTGCGCCGGCCGTACGCTGTGGCTCGTAAGGATGACCAGGTCAAGACGTGAGCGGGGGGACCGGAGTGCCGATCGAACTCAATGTTGAGCGCGTCGCCAACGGGGGATGGTGCGTCGCCAGGCACGAGGGCCGGGTGGTCTTCGTCCGCCATGCCCTGCCAGGTGAGCGGGTGCTGGCAGAGGTCACCGAGGAGACCACGCGGTTCCTGCGGGCCGACGCCGTGGAGATCCTCCAGGCCTCGCCCGACCGCGTCACCCCGCCGTGCCCGTTCGCCGGGCCGGGCCGCTGCGGCGGCTGCGACTGGCAGCACGCCACCCTGGAGGCCCAGCGCCGCCTCAAAGGCGAGGTCGTCGCCGAGCAGCTCCAGCGGCTCGCCGGCATCGACATGAAGGTTGACGTCGAGGAGGTCCCCGGCGCGGTCAGGGGCCTCGGCTGGCGCACCCGCGTCCAGTTCGCCGTCACCCCCGACGGCGTCCCCGGCCTGCGCCGCCACCGCTCCCACGAGATCGAGCCGGTCGACGCCTGCCTGATCGCCCACAAGGAGGTCGAGCGCGTGGGCGTCGAGCGGGCCGACTGGCGCGGCGCCGCCGCCGTGGAGGCCATCGCCACCTCGACGGGGGAGCGGGCCGTCGTCGTCACGCCCAAGACCCATCGCACGGTCGCGGTGCCCGAGCTCGGCGCCGACGCCTACGTGCTGGTCGACGAGGGCCGGGGCCAGGCGCGGGCCGTGCGGGGGCGCACGGCGCTCACCGAGCGGGCCGGTGGACGCGACTTCCGGGTCACCGGCAGCGGCTTCTGGCAGGTCCATCCCGGCGTGCCCGGCGTGCTGCTGGAGGCGGTCCTGGAGTACGCAGCCGTCCGGCCCGGCGACTGGGCGCTCGACCTCTACTGCGGTGTCGGGCTGTTCGCGGCGGCCCTGGCGGAGGCGACCGGTCCCGAGGGCGCCGTGCTCGGCATCGAGTCCGACGCGCGCGCCGTGCAGGACGCCCGCCACAACCTGCGCGACCTGCCGCAGGCGCGCGTCGAGCGCGGCCGCGTCGAGGACACCCTCGACCGCCTCGGCGTCGAGCGGGCCGACGTGGTGGTCGTCGACCCGCCGCGCACCGGACTCGGCCGCGACGTGGTCAGCCGGGTCGCCGGCCTGGACGCCGGCCGCATCGTCTACGTCTCCTGCGACCCCGCCACACTGGCCCGCGACCTGTCCTGGTTCGCCGACCACGGCTACCCCGCCGTCGACCTGCGCGCCTTCGACGCCTTCCCGATGACCCACCACGTCGAGACCGTCGTGCTCCTAGTGAAGGACGTGGTCTAGCCCCTGACCGGCAGTGACGCGGCACGGAAGGGCGCAGGGCGGCCCGGTGGTCAGGCGCCGCGGCCGAGCAGCCGGCGTGTCCGGTCGGCGACCAGGTGCGGTTGCTCGGCCGGGATGAGGTGTCCCGAGGCGACGTCCTCGTGGCGGCCGTCGGGCAGGCCGGCGGCATAGCGGCGCTGGTGCTCGCGGATGGCGGCGTGCTGAGGCTCCCGTCCTCTGGCGGCGTGGGCCGCCGACAGCACGATCGTCGGGCATTTCGGCGGCTGCGGAGGCTGGGCGCGGAATCGCGGGATGGCGGCGGCCACCGCCTGCATCTCCTTGCGGGTCTGCGCGGTTCCGGCCGGGGTGAGATCCTCGGCGAGGATGGTCTTGTAGGTGTCGGCGGAGAACGCGCGCCGCAGATTGCCGCTGAACAACCACGCCAGGGGAGCGAATTGGCTGAGTCGCTGCATCACCGCCAGCACGCGGTCGACCTTCTTGGTGGTCTGGTCCCAGGTGTCGTACACCGGCGAGGTCTCCGGTAGGGCGTCGACCAGCAGCAGCCCTCGCAGCCGAGGTCCCAGGTGCTCGGCGGCCCGGCGGGCGACCAGTCCGCCCATACTGTGCGCGACGAGCACGAACTCGCCGGGGACGACGGCCTCGGTCATCGCGGTCAGGTCGGCGGCCATGTCGTCGATGCCGAGCCGGCCGGAGATGCGGCCGCTGAGCGCGCGCCCGGCCCGGTCGTAGGCCACCAGGCGCGCCGTGCCGGCCAGCAGCGGCAGCACCGGATCCCAGAAGGTGCGGCCGCAGCCCGCGCCCGCCTCGAAGACCACCCAGTCCTGCCCCTGGCCGGACTCCTCGACATAGACGTGCCGGCCGTTGACCGGCACCCTCCTCCCTGGCATCTCCCGCAAGGCTCCTCCCGTCCACGCTACGTTTTCATTTTAGATAATGGTATCGCATATGAAATCGTTGGGCCATGGACCCTGTCGACCAGCTGTTGCACCCGGTGCGGCTGCGCATCGTGCATGCTCTGTCCGCAGCGGGCACGCTGACGATCGCGCAGATGTGCGCCCGCATGCCCGACGTGCCCAAGATCACGGTGTATCGCCAGGTGGCCCAGCTGACGGAGGGAGGGTTGCTCGAGGTGGGCGGCGAGCAGCGAGTGCGCGGTGCGGTCGAGCGCCGCTACCGGCTGCGTCAGGACCGGCCCAGGATCGACGGCGACGCGGCCGCCGCGATGTCGCTCGACGACCACCGGCGTGGATTCGCCGCGGCCATGGCCGTCCTGATCGCCGAATTCAACGCCTACCTGGACCGTGACGGCGCCGACCCGGTCGCCGACTCGGTCTCCTACCGGCAGGGCACCCTGTGGCTCAGCCCGGACGAGCTCACCGAGATGGCGGCCGACCTGATCGCGGTACTGCGCGGCCGGCTGGCCAACGCCTCCGCCCCGGGCCGCGCGCCGTACCTCCTCAGCGCGATCTTGTTTCCCGTCGAGCAACCGCCCGCTGATGGAACCGAGCGCTAGCCGGGGGAGGCGTCGGCGTCAGCCCCCGCCGGCGCTCCCTGATTCATACTTTGTAAAGGCATGAACCTCAGGCGGCACACCGTTCACCACGATGCCCAGGCGGCCGTCGCGTCGTCGTGGGGCTTGGCGCCGGCGGGGGTGCCGTGCCGCAGTTCGGCCTCGCGCACCTGGGCGATCAGTTCGGCGGTCCCGGCCTTGGCGGCGGTCTCCACCAGGTGCTCCCACGTGTGGCCGTACCACTCGACCAGACGGGTGACGCCGTCGGTGGCCAGCAGGACGCCGCTCAGCCCGGCGGCCTCCACCGAGCCGGCCACGGCCTCGCCGGCCGCCTCCGGGAGCGCGCCGGCGACCCAGAACCCGCCCGGCCTGTTGCGCACCGAGCGCACCAGCGCCAGGCTGTACGGCCGGCCGCCGGGCAGGTGGTCGACGCGGTCGTCGTCGATCACCGTGACCACGCCGTCCCTGCCGTGCAACACGATCGGCGAGTCGCACAGCACCAGGTAGTCCAGCATGTCCGCGCGCCTCCGGACCATCGCCACCGTGGAGGACGGCGAGTCCGCGTTCGCCAGGTCGCATGCCCCTTCGTGGGCGTCCATCGCCTCGCCGATCGCGGCGGCGAGGATCTGCCGCAGGCCGGCGTCCGGCTCGGCGGCGAGCCCGCGCGCCAGCCCGGCGCCCAGCCGGGCGACGTACCACGCGACGTCGTGCCGGCATCCCGAATCCACCCCGGCCGCGGCCGTGGCCCCGTCCAGCACGGCGACCCAGTCGGGCCCGGCGATGACCAGGTCCTCGTTGCGGCGGCCCGGGACGGGAGCGGCCGCCGTGGAGAAGGTGACGTGCAAGGGACTCCTCACCTGGGATCGGGCGCCGGCCAGGCCGGCACGGCGTGCCGCCTGTCACCGATTATGCGTCCGCGACGGCAAGGGCCAGGACCGCCGGGACGCGCTCGGTCCCGAGGAGACGGTCGCCGGCCGCGACCGGCGCCGGCGAGTCAGGTGAGGACCAGGGCGTCATGGGAGGGCGTCGTGGTCCGGGACGCGCTCGCTGGCGCCGTAGATGGGGCCTCGGGCCCACTGGAGCAGGCCGGTCGGGGGCAGGCCGGGGATGGGGTTGCGAACGGGGTCGAAGCGGGTCGGCTCAGCGGCGTCCGACCGGGCGGGGCCGGTGAGCGTCAGCGTCCCGAACCGCTCCCAGGGGCCGAGAGGGGAGGCGACCACCAGGTCGAACCGCAGTGGACCCGCCTCCGCGGCCCGTCTGAGCACCGCGAGGCCCGCCGGCGGGCCGGGCCATCTCGCGACCGCGCCGAGCAGGACATGACCGCCGCCGGCCGCGTACGGGAGGAGCGAACCGTACATGCCGGGCGACCATCTGGTCGCGGGGCGCAGCAGGCGGCGGCCAAGCAGGGTGTGCCCTGTGGTGGCGAGCAGGAGTTCCGCGGTGACCTCACCGGTGCCGCCGTCGGGGGCGGCGGAGGTCCGCCAGCGCAGGGCCAGGCCGAGGATGTCGGGCAGGGGAGGGGGCAGGCCGGCGGCGCGGGACAGGCGGGCGACGCCTCGAAGGTCCGCCGGCTCGTCGAGGAAGGCGGCGCCCCTGGGGCGGGAGGCGCCGTGCAGGGCGAGCGCGGCGTCGAAGACCAGCCCGTCGGGGTGCAGCGGACGCCCGTGCCGCAGCCGTGCCACCGCCTGGAACACCGCCGCCGCTCCGCCGGCCACCGCCGCCACCACCGTCCGGACCGGCCCACCGTCTTCGCGCCCGAGCGGGCGTGTCGGCTCGGACGGCCGGATCGGCGTGCTCTCGCCTCGTCCGGACGGCTGAGCCGGTTCCGTCTTCGCCTGTTCGGACGTATGGACCCGCGTGACATCGCCCTGCTGGTGTGGGGGCTGTCCATGTCGCTGCACGCGTTCCTCCTACGGCCCGAACGCGAAGTCCCTGGGATGTCCGGTCAACTCTGGCGCTACCCGTGGGCAGGCTCGCGAATCCCCGCGCGAGGCGTGTTGCCTCGGGCGAGCGGGGAATCTGGGCGACGAAGGGCTTTGCTGCGCCTTGACCTGCGGTTTCTTATCATTTCCGGCATGTCGAAATGGGTCGGGGGAGAGGGATACGAGGTCGAGCCGATCAGGCTGGACGGCCACACGCTGCTCCGGGTGCGCCAGCACGGAGTGCTGATCGCCTACTGCCGCTCGGTCGCCGAGGTGGCGTCCATCGTGGACCTGGACGAGCTGGTCGAGCTGGTCATCCTGCCGCAGGCCGCCGCCGGCGGCCGGAACTGAGCATCGGGAGCCGTACCAGAAGGTCGTACCAGAAGACGGTGGCCGGGACCCTGGCGGCCGCTCGCTCGGATCGGTTCCTCGGTGGAACCACATCGTCGCGAAGCGGCCGCACATCCGCGTGCCCCGTCTGCCTATTGGTGATCAGGAGCTGGTCGTACGCGCCCGCTCACCGTGGTGCTTCACGGCTCGCCCGGTCAAGCCGTCGCCGGGTCGCCGGATCGCGAGGGACCTTCCACGTGCCAGTGAGGCACGTGGCCGGCGCCGGGCCCGAGGGGCCGTTATACGCCCGGTCGGCCCGGTGGCTGCTGGATCGGAAGTTGCGCGTCACGCACGCCCGGCTGGCTCGGCCCATGCGGGCCGCCGGCGATCGGCAGGGCCGGCGCCGGAAGGATGTGCGGTCGCGGCCCTGACGGGTAGTGCGGACCGGGGATCGGCCTCGGGTAGTGCGGGTACGGCCTTGGCCACCAGCCCGGCCGGGAGTACGGGTAGGGGTACGGATACGGGTACGGCAGGACGTACGGAGGGGTCACGGGATAGCCGCCTCCGACGGCGACGCATTCGTACTGCGGACAGGGCAGCGTGAAGCACTGCTTGGGCGAGTACACGCAGGTGTAGCCGGGCGGGCACACTACGTCGCCGCAGCCTTGCTTGGAGCACGGGGCCTTCGGGGCCGAAGCCGTGGCGGACGATGCCGGCGCCATCGTAGACCCGGCGGCGGCAAGGCTGCCCGCGTTGGCCGAGGCGGACAGTGCGGAGAGCGGCAGCGCCGCCAGAGCCGCCGTGATGACGAACGTTATTCGGATCATGATGAATCCCTGAACCCTTCTTGGTTCCCCCGGTGCAACCCCGCGCGAACCCACCGGGCAACCGTGGATTCGCCGGTATCTCGTGACAGGCCTCGCGGCCTACCGAGATCGTCGCATTCGGCGACCGGCATCCATCGGCAGCCACGCCATCACCGGGGCCAGGAAACAGTAAGAATGGCGGTTGCCTGAACAGAACCCCGCTGCCGCGAACCCTACCCAGCGCTATGTACCGATTGTCGGGAACGTAGGCGCTTCTGGTCGAATACGCTTTTTGTGGAGACGCGCGCAATGGTCTCCGATGCGACGCCGGAAGGGCCCGGATCCGCTTGGCCGGGACCGCCTGGCCGGGACCGCTTGGCCGGGACCGTGACGGTCGGACCGGCGCTGGACGGTATCTCCCGCGAGCACGCGACCTATTCCCGAGGCGTCAATCGGCGAAGACCGACGCTTCCGACCCTTTCGGCGGGAGGCGTCATTATGACATCCGCCCCACGCCGCGACGAACGGCGCGCAGAACCAGGAATTCGATGTCCTTCTCGCCGTGAGATAACTGGGATCGCCCGGATGCGGTTTCGAGCGCCTTCGGACAGGATGTCCAGTCTGACGTGCGGTCATCGGAATCGGGGCATCCGCCGAGGACCTCCGGGAGCCGTCGCGAACGCCGCACCGGCGGCCCGGCATTGTGAGCGGCCGACGTCGCGGCGCGTTTTCCGGGTGTTCGGCGCCGTCGGCCGCCTGTGCACGACTTCGCGGCGCGTGCGGCACTTCACCGGCCGGCGCCTCGCGACCGCTCAGCTGTCCTGCGCTTCCACGGCCACGCCGGAGAAGTGAGCGGTTGCATTTCGCGAGGGCGTTGATCCGTGCAATCAGGGCGACACGCCGCGAATATCGATATGACGAGCTTGCGGCGGCGCTCATCGACGGGTCGGGCGGAGAAGTCCGCGATGTCGGGCAGGAGATCCGGCCGGACGGGGAAAGCGAACTTAATGACATCATCATCCTGGCAAAGAGCCGCGCGTGCGAGCGCTTCACCTCGAATTCCGAGGAGAGAATGAAGAGTGGCTACATTGATGAAACGGACCCTGCTGAGCGGCGCGCTCGCCGGGGTCGTTATCGTTTACTCACCTGCCGTGGCAGGTGCCGAGGCAAAGACCCCCTGGCCACCAGGTCAGGCGGTCATCGACTATACGATGAGCGGCACATACTACGGAGCACCGATGTGGGGCCATTTTGTGGCTCAACGCGCCTGTGTTCCCACGCTCTGCCCGCCGGCGAGCGTTCAGGTGGTCAGGCCGCAGGCCGCCCCGGTCGCGCCCGGCGCGATCCCGCTGTGCGCCTGGCTCGGTCTTCCCCAATCACTCTGCAAGGTGCCGCCGGGTCCCGCCGGTCCTCCCGGTCCTCCCGGTCCTCCCGGGCCGCCCGGACCCAGGGGTCTCCCGGGACGACCGGGGACGGACGGCGCCCCAGGTCCCGCCGGTCCGCAAGGTCCCGCAGGTCCTGAGGGTCCCGCCGGCCCCGCCGGTCCTCAGGGACCCGCCGGTCCCGAGGGCCCTGAGGGTCCCGCTGGTCCCGAGGGGCCTGCGGGTCCCCAAGGTCCCGAGGGTCCGGGGGGTCCTGCCGGTCCTGCCGGTCCTGAAGGTCCCGCCGGTCCTGCGGGTCCGGAGGGCCCGGCCGGCCCTGAGGGTCCCGGCGGTCCTGCAGGGCCTGCCGGTCCTGAGGGTCCCGCCGGTCCCGAGGGCCCTGCCGGTCCCCAAGGTCCCGAGGGGCCCGGGGGTCCTGCCGGTCCTGAAGGTCCTGCCGGTCCTGTGGGCCCGCAAGGTCCGGAGGGCCCTGCCGGTCCCGAAGGTCCCGCCGGCCCTCCCGGTCCTTCCGGCATTTCCGGCCCTTCTGGTCTGACGGTCTTCCCGGTCGTCGCCCCGCAGGTCACCGGGTTCACCGTGTATCCGGATTCGTGTCCGGGAGCACTGGGGTACGGGGTGGCCTACCCCGTGTGCGGTTGACCGCCATCGATGCCCGCCAACTGAGATGAACCGAAGAGGTGTGCGCCGCGAGCGGCGCACACCTCTTTCGTGCGTGCGAGGAGTTCCGGCTGTCGAGCAGCGGCCCCGGCGGTCTCGCCCGCCGAGCCGTGGACGTCCGACGTACCTTCTCTGAGCCGTGGACGTCGGGCGTGCCCCTCCCCGGGCCGTGGACGCCTGGCTTGCCCTCACCGGGCGCTGGAGGCCCGGCGTGCCTTCGGCGACGGGCGTCGCTGGTACTCCGATGCGAGCCGGGTCACTGCTCCCGGCCTCCTGTGCCCCCCCGCGACACCGAGGACGTCGCGGGCGCCCGGCCCGTGCCCCCACCGCTCCAACTCGGCCTGGGCCATGCTCGCCACGGGTCCGGAACACCTGCGTGCAGCCAGTGCGGCGTGACCGTCCGCCTTCGCCGGGGTGGCCGCCCTTCCCCGGCCCCGACCGGGATGCGGCGGGCCGCACCGGCTCCGGGCCGGCTGTCCGCGAACGTCCACCGGTCGGTCGCCGTAGCCGGCGCCGGCATGGCCGTACGACGACCCGCCGACCCGGCGCCGATCACCTCCAGCACACACCGGGGTGGAGGGCCGCACCTGGTGAACGCATGTGGTGACCGAACCGGCCGCCCGAAGGCGAGCAAGGCCGATGAAGACGGTGACGGCGGCGACGGTGACGGCGGCGACAGTGGCCGTGACGGCGGCGACCGCGGTGGTGGCGACAGTGGCGGTGACGGCGGTGACGGCGGTGACGGTGACGGCGGCGACAGTGGCCGTGACGGCGGCGACCGCGGTGGTGGCGACAGCGGCGGCGGTGGCGGCGGTGGCGGTGGCGGCGATGATCGGGGGCCTTCGCCCTGGCTTTTCGCCTTTCTCCGGATCCGTGGTCCGCGGACGATCCTGAGGGCTCACGGAGGATCAGTCGACTGCGGATCGCGATTTATGGCATATCTGGGCGTAAGCGCATTCCGAGGACCGTCCTTTGAAGTCCGGATTTCCTCTCGGCCGGCCGGAGTGAGAATGTTATGTCGTGATCTGTCGCGCTACCGGTGAGTTGGGATAGACGCGTCCGCCGGATGCGGAGGCATTCGGCGCGAGGGTCCGAGCCGAGGGTATGCCACCTCGTGATCATGGCCATGACCTGTGGTTTTGTGGAAATGCCCGGTGGAAGCCACGTGGATCCCCCTGGCAAGGCGTTGCGTTGAGCGAAGGCGCTATTGGTCGCGGCACCTCTAACTTTACCGTCATCTGACTCTCTCGCACCCTTATGGCTGATCGGGCGTTGGGTACTCTCTGAGCGGTCACATTCGGTAATCGCCGTTCAACGCAGTCCGCGTACGGACGGGCTGTTGCGGCGATTTACTAATAGGGAGAATTCAAGAATGATTCGCCGCCTTCTGGTCACCACGGCATGCGTCGGTATGGCCGTCATCGCCCCGGCCGCCGCCGCCTCCGCCGACGCGGTGCACGCGAAGAGCGCCAAGACCTCCGCTCGGGCCAACTGCTGCCCCTGTGGCGTGGGCGTCGTCCCGACGGTGGTCCCGACGGTCGTCGGTTCCGCCTGTCCGGGCGGCTACTACGGCGCCGGCGTCGGCTACGGCGTCGGCTACGGGGCCGGCTACGGCTACGGCGCCGGTTACGGGGCCGGCTACGGCTACGGCGCCGGCTACGGGTCCGGCGGCGGCTACGGCGTCGGCGTCGGCTACGGCAGCGGCGGCGGCCGCGGCCTGGGCCTGGGCCTCGGCCTGGGGCTGGGTCTCGGCCTCTGACCTGCCTAGCAGGAAGACAGGCGGCGCTTTCACGAGTCGTACTCGTGGAAGCGCCGCCTTCCCTTTTGCGCGGATGCGGTCCGGCACGTCGATCGTCTCCGCGATCGCTTCCGGCGTGGCGCGAGGCTTTTGCGCCCTGATCGCCATGAGCTGCCTTAAGGTGGCGTAGCCCGCATCCGGTGATCTTCGAGCGGTGCGCGGCGATCTCCCCCCTGCTTTGGCGGTCGAGGTCGAGGAGAGATCATGTCGTGCGGACGCACAGCCCTCATGGGATGCGCTTTGACGGTCAGCGCGCTTGTCGTGGCGGCCACTCCGGCCGTCGCCCAGCCCTGGACGGCCGTCGCCCAGCCCCGGACGGCCGGCATCGCGGTCACCGCGGGCGCCCACAGACCGCTGCCGGGCATGATCGAGGCACTTCAGCGCGACCTTCATCTCACCGCCGCGCAGGCTCAGGCCCGCATGCTCAACGAGATCCGCCTGACACCGATCGCGGCCCGGCTCGCCCGCGGACTCGGTGACCGTTACGGCGGGTCCTGGCTCACGGGGGCCACCGCCCAGACGCTCATGGTCGCCACCACCAGCTCCGCCGACATCCCCCAGATCCGCGCGGCCGGCGCGCTGCCGCAGGTGGTCAGCGGGTCGCTGGCCCACCTCAACAGCATCAAGGACAAGCTCGACGCCGCCCTGCCCGCCCATCCGGCCACCGTGGGGGGCGTGCGCTTCGTCGACGTGCGCACCAACAGCGTCACGGTCCTGTCCGAGGAGCCCGGCAAGACCCACGCCGTCATCAAGAGCATCGGACTGGACGGATCGGCGGTGCGGGTCGTGGAGTCCGCTGAGCGGCCACGGCCCCTCTACGACCTGATGGGCGGTGACGCCTACTACATCGGGACGACGACCCGCTGCTCGATCGGCTTCCCGGTCGTCCGCGGCACCCAGAAGGGGTTCGTCAGCGCCGGTCACTGCGGCAGGGCGGGCCAGGCGACCTCCGGCTTCAACCGGGTCGCCCAGGGTACCTTCCAGGCGTCGGTCTTCCCCGTCAGCGACTTCTCCTGGGTCGGCGTCAACACCAACTGGACGCCCAGGCCATCGGTGAACAACGGCAGCGGCGGCGTGGTCAACGTCGCGGGGGCCAGGGAGGCGATCGAGGGCGCCTCGGTGTGCCGGTCCGGATCCACCTCCACCTGGCACTGCGGCGTCATCCAGCAGCGCAACGCCAGCGTCACCTACTCCCAGGGCACCGTCTACGAGCTCACCCGGACCAGCGTCTGCGCCGAGCCCGGTGACTCCGGCGGCCCCTTCATCTCCATCGACCAGGCGCAGGGAGTCACCTCCGGCGGGTCGGGCGACTGCACTTCGGGCGGGATCACCTACTTCCAGCCGGTCAGCGAGATCCTGTCGACCTATGGCCTGAGCCTGGTGACCACCGTCGGCAACCCGCCGCCGAGCACGGGCGCCTGCACCGGCTTTCCGCACACCGTCACCGGCTCCCTGACCGGCGGCCGGTACGCCTACCAGCCGGACGACCTCTACTACAACTCGGCCGTGAGCGGGGTGCACTCGGCCTGCCTGGACGGTCCCGAGGGCGCCGACTTCGATCTCCACCTGCAGAAGTGGAACGGCTGGAACTGGGTCACCGTCGCCTCGGCCGCGGGACCGAACCCCGACGAGAGGATCGGCTACACCGGCACGGCGGGCTACTACCGCTACCGGGTGGACGCCGCGAGCGGGTCCGGCTCCTACTCGCTGGCTTACCGGGCCCCGTAGCGGCCCATGTGCATCGATCCCAGGCGCAGGACCGCCGCCGGGACCGAGGCGACCCCCGTCGTCATGGCCCGTCGTCATGCCCCGGCGACGGGCCGACGCCGGGGATCGACGGGCCGGGAGGCCGAGCGTCCGTGACCCGCGGTTCACACCCGGCCGCCGCGGGGGTCAGCTCGCCAGCTGGGGAGGCTCTCCTTCGCGGGTGACCTCGGTGGGGTGCTTGTCGTCGCGCAGGCCGCGCCAGGACGGGTGGCGCAGCCGCCGGTCGTGGGTCCACTCGGCGTACTGGACCTCGCCGACCAGCACCGGGTCCACCCAGTGGGCGCCTCGGGCCTGCTCCCGGGGCACCAGGTCGTCGAAGGGGCAGGCCGGTCGTCCGAGCGGGCCGAGCACCTCGCCCAGCTCGCGCAGCGTCTCCTCGGTGAACCCTGTGCCGACGTTGCCGGCGTACACCAGTCGTCCGGCCTCGTAGACGCCGACCAGCAGTGAGCCCATCGTCGCCGACCGGCGGCCACGCCCGGTCGTCCAGCCGCCGATCACCACCTCCTGCGCGCGGAAGTTCTTGACCTTGGTCCACTCGGGTGACCTGCGGCCGGGCCGGTAGGGCGACTGTAGGCGCTTGGCGACGACGCCCTCCATGCCGAGCTGCCGGCTCAGCCGCATGGCGTGCGCGCCGTCGTCGTGGAACCAGGCGGGCACCTGCCAGCGCGCGCCCGCGGTCACCACGTCCTCCAGCAGTTCCCGGCGCTGGACGTAGGGCAGGTTGATCGCCGGCTCGGCGTCCAGGTGCAGGATGTCGAAGAGCATGAACGTCACCGGGATCGTCTGGGCCAGCTTGCGCACCCGTTCCTCGCGGCGCTGGTGCATGCGCGGTTGCAGCGCCGAGAAGCTGGGGCGGCCGGCGTCGTCGAAGGCGACGATCTCTCCGTCGAGCACGACGTCGTGGCCGCCGACCGCGCCGGCCAGCGCGTACAGCTCGGGGTAGGCCACGGTGACCTCCTTGCCGTTGCGCGAGATGAGCCGGAGTGCGGAGTTCTCGATGTAGGCGAGGGCGCGCACGCCGTCCCACTTCATCTCATGGCCCCAGCTCGCGTCGTCGCCCGGCGGCGGCAGCGTGCCTAGCTGGGCGAGCATCGGAGTATAGGTAGGAAGTCCCCCCATGGGCGTTTTCTTACCCTGATGCGGGGGCTGTCCGAACCCCTATCCCACCCCGGAGATTCATCGGGTGACATCGGGATAATGGGCGTATGAGATTAAGGATCTTCACGGAGCCGCAGCAGGGTGCCGGCTACGAGGACCAGCTCCGCGTGGCGCAGGCCGCCGAGCGGCTCGGATATGACGCCTTCTTCCGCTCCGACCACTACCTGCGCATGGGGGACGGCGATGCCTCTCCCGGCCCCACCGACTCCTGGGTGACGCTGGCGGCGCTGGCCCGCGAGACCACGACGATCCGCCTCGGCACGCTGGTCACCGCGGCGACCTTCCGCCTTCCCGGGCCGCTCGCGATCAGCGTCGCGCAGGTGGACCAGATGAGCGGCGGCCGGGTCGAGTTCGGCTTCGGCACGGGCTGGTTCGACGCCGAGCACAAGGCGTACGGCATCCCCTTCCCGCCGCTCGGCGAGCGGTTCGCCCGGTTCGAGGAGCAGCTGGAGATCATCACGGGGCTGTGGACCACCAAGCCGGGTGACACCTTCTCCTTCGAGGGCGCCTACTACCGGGTCGCCGACTCGCCCGCGCTGCCCAAGCCCGCGCAGAGCCCCCGCCCGCCGGTGATCATCGGCGGCACCGGCGCGAAGCGCACGCCCCGGCTGGCCGCCCGCTTCGCCGACGAGTACAACGTGCCGTTCCACGGGCTGGGGGACACCGCGGCGGCCTACGACCGCGTGCGGGAGGCGTGCTCGGCGGCCGGACGCGAGCCGATCGTCCTGTCGGCCGCCCAGGTGCTGTGCGTGGGCGCCGACGAGGCCGAGCTCGCCCGAAGGGCGGCGGCGATCGGCCGGGAGGTCGGCGAGCTGCGGCAGAACGGCCTGGCCGGCACCCCGCAGGAGGTCCTGGACAAGATCGCGACGTTCGCCGAGGCCGGCTGCGAGCGGCTGTACCTGCAGGTCCTCGACCTGTCCGACCTCGACCACCTCGAACTGGTCGCCGCCGACGTCATGCCCCACGTCTGAGCCTCAGACTCCACCCTGGTGCCGCTCTCAGCCGGAAGGGCGGTGGCGCACCATGCCACCGCCCTTCCGAACCTCTCATGAGGCCGGAGGCAGGGCCCGGTGCCCGATGGCCGGCGGGGCGCCATCGCGGCCGGTCACCTGCCTGCCGTAGGTCTCGTCCAGCAGTCGCTTGCGTTCCCTTAGACGGTCGGGGTGCCGATCCTCCACCAGGCGGCACACTTCGAGCAGCGGGCCGGCCTCCATCTGCGGCTGGGCGATGCCCTGGAACTCGGGACCGGTCAGCGAGGGACCCGGGCCGCTCCGCGCCTCGGCCACGGCCACGTTGCCCGTCTGCCGGTGCAGGCTGCGCACCCGGAGGATGAAGCCCTCCCACGCCGAGATCATTTTCAGCCGGAGCAGCCCGATCAGCTCGTCGCGCAGCGTCCGCAGGTCGCTCCACCTGGAGTCGTAGGCCCCGATGAGCCGATCCGCCTGGCGGGACTGGAAGGAGTAGGCGGTCTTGGTCCACCACAGGCGCCGCCGGGCCACGGCCAGGTCCTCCGCCTCCTTGTCCGACGCGGCGACCTTCACCGCCATCGCGCCGAGCGACAGCATGACGATGAGCAGGATGACCGACATCATCGGGTATCCACCGGAGGGCGGTGTGGGGTACCTGGCGCGCAGCCCGGCCCAGGTGCCGATGACGACCAGGAGCATGAGCAGGAAGCAGATCGGCAGCGACCACCAGGCGAGCCGCAACGCCCAGCGGCCGGCCGCGCCGAGGTAGGCGCCCGCCCTGCCCTGCCGGACGGGCGGCCGCCGGAAGGCCGCCGCCCGCCAGGCGCCGAGCGGCCTCAGCATCATCTCGCCCGTCGCGGCGATGATGACGGCCAGGGCCACGCCGGGGACGATGGCGGCCAGCAGCTCCCACATGTGCAGGATTCCCCCCGCCCCGCCCTGGTCGGCGTCGCCGGTCTGCGAGGTCAGGTAACGGAAGACCTGGTTGAAGTACCAGACGTCGAACATGCCGATGCCGATGACGACCGGCCAGCGCACCCGGCGCAGCCAGCGGGCGCGCCGCGGCGTGGCGTCGGCGGCGTTCTGCGCCCTCGCCAGCCGCGCGGCGGTGTCGCCCATGTGACCGGTGGCGAGCATGAGGCCGAGCCGGTTGAGCTGGCGGTCGGCCCGGGCGTAGGCGTCGGAGGCGGCATGCCGCCGTGCCGGGATGCGCCCATCCCGGCAGATGGTCTCGAAGCCACTGCGCACGGCCGACAACATGGCCCGCATCTCGGTGGCGTCGATCTCCTCGGCCTCGCGCCACCCGGTGTCGGCGGCTCGCGCGACCAGTTCGCGCACGCCGCAGACGCATCCCGAGGGGCACTGCGAGAAGGGGTCGGGAGAGGTCGCGGGCGGAGAGGGATGGCTCATGTGATCCTCGGTCAGGTGTAGACGATGATCTCGACGCGCCGGTTGCAGGCCATGGCGACGCGATCGGGAGTGCCGTTCTTGTACTCGGGAGCGCACGCGGGTTTGCGCGAGCCGTACCAGACGGCCGTCGACTCGGTGATCCCGCGGTCGCGCAGGACCTTGAGCACGGCCTTGGCGCGCTTCTCCGACAGCCTCCGGTTGTAGTCGGGAGATCCGGTGGAGTCGGTGTGACCGGCCACCACGACCCTTCGGTACCGGAGCTTGTCCAGCTCCTCCACGACCGATCCCATGGTGTCCTGGGCGCGAGGCGCCGGCCGTGCCGAGTCGACGTCGAAGAGGATGGACGCCGGCACCGTGATGACGGTGGGATTTCCCGGCGTGATCCGCAGCCCGGGCATGCGGACGTCGGCGTCGGGGGACAGCGCCGTGGCGGAGGCGGACACGTCGGCCACCGCCGGCGCCTCCGCGGTCGGTTTCGGACAGTTCGCCCCGGTCGCCGCGCACATCTGCTTCCACAGTTCCAGCAGCCACACCCGGTGCGGCGTCTTGACGTCGGACCAGCCGTCGGCCGGGTTGCCGATGCCGATCAACTGCACCGTGTAGCTGCGGTCCAACTGCGGCAGCTCCGCCCGGCAGCCGCGCACCAGGCCGGGAATCACCGAATGGTCGCCGATGTCGGCGGCACGCAGATCGGCGCAACCGGTGTTGCTCAGCCCGTCGGTGGCCACCATGATCGTCTTGGGGGTCTTGTCGCCGTACTTGCCGATCTGCTGGGCCGCCGTGGTCACCGCGCGTAGCACGTCGGTCTGCGGCTTGGCCGAGCCCGCACCCAGCTTGTCCGTCAGCTCGCCGGACAGGCAGGCGCGCGCGTCCTTCCTGTCGTTGTGCGTGCGGGCCGCGTCCTTGCTGTCGCCGGGGGTGATCTTCTCGATCCGCCAGTCCACCGCTCCGCCGAAGACCCCCGCGGCGACCAGGTTCCTCGGGGCGTCGGGCAACCGCTGGGTGAGCAGCGCGCCCCAGTCCTGGTGCCGGCGCGGCTCGCCTCGGGTGTAGCTCGTCGCCGAGCCGTCGACGAGCAGGACCGTCACGCTCGTGACGTCGGGGATCCCCGTGGGCACCTTGAGCAACTGCTCGCAGCGTCCGGCCGCAGGTGCGGCCTCCTGCGAGCCGGCGCCGGTGCCGGAGCCGTCGCCGAGCAGAGCCTGCTCCATGGCCCCGCAGCCCGTGACGCAGAAGACGACCAGAGCCAGGAGCAGGGCACCCCGCCTGCCGTTCCTCATGAGCCGTTCGCCTCCTCCGGCTCGTCGAACCGGCTCTGGGGGCCGGGCTCGGGCTCGGCGATGCCGAGCAGCTCGTAGGTCTTGCTGAGCGCGCTGTCGGAGGCGAGCGCGAACTCCAGCAGGTCCATGCGCTCGTGCCCGCTCGCCACCTGGACGACCGTGTCGACCAGGCCCCGGGCCTCCTCCTGGCGGTCCTCGCGCATCTTGAACAGCGTGGTGGCGGTCTGCGCGGGCTGCTGCGCCATGAGGACGGCGTACGGGGTCTCCCACCTCGGCAGGCCCGCGGCGATGAACGCCGTCCACACCTCGCGCAGCTCGCCGAGCCGCTGGGCGGCCTGCTCGCTCAGCTCATAGCGGGCCTCGAACTGCACCTGCTCCGCGACCGAGCGGCGCTGCAGCTCCCGTATCGCGGGATCCATCTGGACACGTACGGTAGCCGAGCAGTCGAACACGACGCCGTCCTCGTCGGGGGAGTCGGTCAGCGCCCGGTCGACGGCGGCCTGCACGACAGCGGTGATCGCGGGCTCGGCGGCTCCGGGACGGAAGGGCGGGAACTCCCTGGCCTTCCAGCGGGCGGCGTTCCGGGTCACGGTCCTCAGGTCGGCGAAGCGGGCGTCGATCTTCGTGTCGAGCGCCTCGTCGCGCAGTGTTCCCGTGGCGCACAGGCACAGGTCGACCTCGAGGGTGAAGTCGTAGGCGTCGCCCTTGGCGGGCGTGGGGAAGGTGAAGTTCTTGGTCCTGCGCGTGGTCGAGGTGACGGGCAGCAGCGGTGCCGGCGTCCGGGTGTCAAGCGGTTCGCCGCCGAACATGGCTCGCCTCACCCGGGATAACCAGCGGCGTAAGGGGCCCTTGCGGGGCTGGGAGGGATCATGGTCACGGTCGGACACGGGTCCACCTCCATCGGGGTCGGGGGGATCGGACTGTGGTGGTCGTCTAGCGTCGGTCGTCGCGGAAGCGCCACACCCGCAGGTGGAAGTCCAGGCTGGCGGCCAGCGAGGGACCGTCGGCCCTGATGCCGGCGAGCAGCCTGTCCATCAAGCCGTCGAGCCCCGGAGACGCGACGCGGGCACGGGAGTCAGGTAGGGCGCCGGCCAGGACGAGCCAGCGGTGCAGCGCGTCCCATGCCTTCTCATCGCCCTGCTCCCGGCTCAGCGCGTTGCACCAGAGCCGGACGAGATCGTCGTGGACGGACGGCTGGTCGACGGCGAGCTCGGCCAGACGGGGCCAGCCCCGGTCCCTGCCCTTGCGGGGCGCCAGGCGCAGCAGGCACCGCGCCGCCGCCTGCCGCCAGCGCCAGTGCGGCAGCCGGGTCCACTCGGCCAGCTCGTGGACGATCTTCTCCTCGACGCCGTCCCGGAACACGTTGAGCAGCGCCTGCTGCACAATGCTCAGCAGCTCGCGCTCGGCACGGTCCATCGAGGAGTCGCGCCGGCCGTCCAAGCGCTGGATGCGGCCGCCGACGATGTCGCGCATGGCGTTGAGCGCCTCGTCGGGGTCATTGGCGCCGAGCAGGGTGCCGTAGGCGGCTATGGCGGTGGCCCGCAGCTGGACGTTGCCCTCGCGCGCCCACCTGCGGACCAGCCCCCGCGCCTTCCTGGCGAACCGACCCTCGCTGAGCCATTCCAGCGCCCATGCGGCCGTCATGCGCGGGCGGTAGCCGCCGTCGCCTGCCCAGGGCTGGATGACCTCGCGGGAGATGACGTCGAAGTCGTAGCAGGCGAGCCGCGCCGCGGCGTGGGCGGCCTTGACCCGCACCGGCGAGCGGGGATGGTGACCGAGCGGGCCCAGCCACTTCACCAGGGTGTCGCGCTCGCCCAGGTGGTCCTGCCAGACGACCTGGAGGATCCAGGTCTCCAGCTCCTCGTGGGAGAGCCGGACGGTGCGTCCCATCCCGTCGCCCGAGACCTCTCCCGCCAGTTCTACGCACTTGGACCATTCGCTCATCGGCCCGGTGAACCACTCGCTCCGGCGCATGCCGTCGTTGCCGGTGCCGGCCAGGTGCAGCGTGGCGAACCGCGACGCCTCACGGGTCGCGGTTCCGGCCGCCTGCCGATGCAGAACGGCCGAGCAGATCAGGAAGCTCTTCTGCCACAGCTCGGGGCCGCGCAGCTCGTCCGCCGCCTGATCCAGGTCCTTGGCCGGATCCCTCCGGGCGAGCAACCGGTCGTCGGGCACTCCGCCCTGCACCTCCGACAGCACATCGGCAGCCAGCGCGGCGGCCATGCGAGGGGAGGCGCAGCGCTGGACCTGGCGGCTCACCGCGGGCAACGTGAGGATCTGCCGGGTGCGGGACTCCTCCAGCCTGGCGGACAGGTGCCGGGAGAACACCGCCTCCGGCGCGGGGGGCACGTGCCGCACCATGCAGTCGGACTTCAGGACGCCGGGGCCGACCGGCTCGGTGGCCGTGACGACGATCAGGACACTGCCCAGCGGCCGAAGCTCCGCGGCGATCGGGGCCAGCCACGACAACTCCGGCGCGGGCTCGTCCGGCCCCAAGATGAGGATCATCGCGGAGTCCTTCGGCATGGCCCCCGCCTCGATGGCCGCGAGGCCCCGCTCGGACGCCAGGATGCGGACGTTGCCCGCCGCGGCGCGGCCTCTGTTCCGCAGGAAGGCGATGGCGGCGGCGATGGCGGCGGTGGTGCGGCCTTCGCCGGGCTCGCCGACGTAGCACTGGACGGGTGACAGATCCAGGGCCTCGCACAGCAGGTCCGCGCCCGGCGTTCTGGCGAAGGTCTTCTTCAGCTTGGTGATGAACGCGGCCCCCAGCGGGCCGTGCCGGGGCCGCGCGGACACCTCGCCCGCGAAGTAGTTGAGCTCCTCGGCCTGGAAGACGCGTGCCCGCTCTCCATGGACGTTGGTCTCGTGGGTCCTGCTCCGCAGGCCTTCCATCCGGGCGGCGTAGGCGTCGTCGTCGTCGGCGGCGGAGGCGTCCGGGTCGGCGTCCTCCAGCTTCTCCTCCGGCTCGGTGGCCGCGGGGCCCTCCTCGCCGTCCGGCTTCGGCTCCTTGCCCAGCACGACCGCGGGAACTCCGTCCTCGCCGACGGCGACGACAGGCTCGGCGCCCGAAGACTCGGCCTGCTCGGGTAAGGGGACCTCCGGGGCCTCCTGCTGCGCCGGAGCGCCGTGGTCGTTCACGACGGCTCCGGTGCCTCGTTGTAGGTGGCGTGCGAGCCGCCCAGCTGGATGACCCTGGCGTGGGCGCCGGTCACGTGGGTGTCCCCGAAGACGCCGCGGCGCCGGACCTCGCCGAGGCCGGTGTCCTGGTCGGGGCCGGGGTCCTGGCCGGCGGGCTCCCCGCCGGCGCCTTCCGGCGCCCGGCCGGTGCGGTGGCGCGGATCGCCGGTCTGGCCGGGCGCCCCGCCCGGCCGCCCGGAGGAGGCGGCAGGCTGTTCGTTCCTGACGAGACGAAGCGTGCGGTCGTTCTTCATGATTCGCTCCAACAGATCGAGGGTTCGCGCACTCGGAGAAGTCTTCAGAGCGACCTCCATCGCCTGGCGGAGGTGCTCGAACGCGTTCACGGCCGCGGTCTTGTCTCCCATCCGGTAATGCACCACCATGCGGTGCCGCGCCAGTTCCTCGTCGACGGCGCCGTCCTCGTCCAGGGCCAATCGGTCGAGTTCTGGCGCCAGATCGTCCAGCAGGCCGCATTTCAACCGGGCCAGAAGGTGTCCGAGAAGGGTTCGGCGGTATTCATCGCGGAGTTTCCCGGTCCACGCCCTCATGGAGTAGGGGGAGTATCCGCCGAACGGGATCGGCCCCCTCAGGCCGGCCCTGGACGGCCCCCACTCCGCCAGGGCTCGCCCGCCGAGTTCGACGGCCTCTTCGGAAGAGAAGGAGACGGCGGCCTTGGCCGCCGCCGAGAGCCGGCGAAAGCGGTGATAGTCGACATTCTCCGTATGGACCTTCAGCTGATAGCCCAGGGAGCGATGGGTCATGAGCAGCTTCCCCGCCCCGGGCACCGCGTCGTCGAGCCCTTTCCGGATGCCCTTAACGCAGGTATCCAGAAGCGGCCGCGCTTTGTCAGGGTCCTTCTCCTCGTCCCATAGTGACGTGGTGAGCGTCTCTCGCCGCACCACCCCGGGTTCCAACGCCAGCAGAGCCGCCGCGAGAGGTTGCTTGCGATCTCCGAAAGACACCTTCCGCTCGTCCACGGAAACCTCGACGGTGGAGAGGACTTTGACTTCCAGATTCATTTCAGCCGAACTCCAGATCATCCTCGGCGGCTTACAGAAGGCCTTGGTCCTCTGTTCCCGTGACCGGCGGAATGGCCGCGGGAATCGAAAAGAGAAGAGGTCGGAAATGAGCGAGACCGAGCGTGGGATGCGCGGAATCAGGTTCCAGACCGCGTCCGCGTGCGAGGGTGGCACGTGCGTGGAGGTCGCGCAGTACGGCGAGGACGTCTACGTCCGCGACTCCAAGCACCCCGAGGGGCCGGTGCTCCGGTACACCAAGGCGGAGTGGGCCGCGTTCGTGATCGGCGTCAAGCTGGGCGAGTTCGACGTCCAGTGACCTCCCCCCTCCGGGGCCGGGTCGTACCCGGCCCCGGAGGGCCCCCTCGGCCGGCCTCACCGGCCGGTCCCCCGGAATTCGGCCATCAGCTCGTTCAGGAAGCGCCGGGCGTCGTCGCCGAACAGAGCCGACTCGCCGTACATGGTCCACCGGTTGCGGTAAAGCTCGATGTCGGCGGGGTGGCGAGCGGTGATCTCGGCATGGACGGTCTCGACTTTCACCTGTTCACCGGCCTCGTCGTCGGTGGGTTCGTAGATGGTGAACGCGTGGGAGTTCGGCACGCGCGCTTCGACGCCGAGGGGCAGCACGCCGATCGTCACGTTGCTGAGCGTGCTCAAGGTGCAGACGCGGTCGAGCTGGGCGGCCAGCATCGCCGGCGCGCCCGGCCGCCAGCGCAGGGCGCCCTCGGTGATCAGGAAGTGAAAGGACCGGTTCTCGTCGTAGAGCAGGAGCTGGCGTTCCAGCCGCACGGCGAGCGCGGCGGCGGCCTTCTCCTGGGTGTAGGGCACCTGGAACATCGAGAAGACCCGGCGGGCGTACTCGGCGGTCTGCAGGAGGCCGGGCACGACCGACGGCTGGAAGGTGAACGATCGCCGCGCGCCGGTCTCGATGGCCTGCACCTCGTCCTGCATGTGCGGCCGGTCGCGAAGCTCGGTCTTCCACGAGCGGACGTCGGTGTGGGCGTTCTCGGTCAGGGCCAGCAGCAGATCCCGCGCCTCTGGGGTGGCGTTGACGGCCTCGGCCCACTTCCGCACCTCCGGCAGGCTCGGCACCACCGCGCCGGACTCGATGCGCGAGACCTTGGACTGGCTGGTCTCGATCCGCTGGGCGAGGTCACGTCCGGAAAGTCCTGCCAGGTCGCGAAGGCGACGCAGCTCGGCTCCCAGCCGTCGTCGCCCTCCTTCAGGGCCCTCCGCGTACTCGTGAACCACTCTTGTCCCCTGAATCACTCTATATCGGGATGAATCGCCACATCTTGTTGCCAGGGCGATTCGGGACTATTCGTTAGGATGCATACTAGATCAAGGCTTGATCGGAGTTGTCAAGCGATTTCTACCGTTCCAAAGCTGTATCTTCTGGTGACACAGAGTCAAGAGAGGAGGAAGGAATCGTGAATCGATGCGATTTGATTCATGGGCAGGGTGCGGGTGTGATGACCGCCCCGGTCCGGGGCGCCGCGGCCGCCTGCCAGAGTGGCTGCGCGGGGCCGGAGGGCAACGGTGGTGTCACCCGGCGGACAGCCTGGTCTCCGTCGGAGTCGTGGCCGGTCCCGGCCCGATGACCTGGGAGGCCGCCACGCTCGTGGTCATCGCCGTGACGGGGATCCTCACGCTGGTCCTGACCCAGGTGCGCGACATTCTGCTCAAGGTCGATGAGGTTCTGGACGCTTGGAGGCGGGTGAGGCGCACCATCACGATGCTCAGCGGGCAGAGCCGTGCAGGCGGCGGGAACGGCGGGGACGACACGTGGCGGAAGGCCGTCGGGCGAAAGGAGCGGCGGGGAAGCCGGTAGCCGCACAGCGTCAACGAAATCGGTGGCCGGTGGGGCGCGAATGGGGGAAGATCGGGCAGCGTGCTGCTGACCATCTCGACGACCACGCGGCCGGCCACCGATCTCGGCTTCCTGCTCCACAAGCACCCCGGCCGGGTGCAGGAGTTCGGCCAGTCGTTCGGCGTGGCCCGCGTCTTCTATCCCGAGGCCGCCGAGGAGCGCTGCACGGCCGCGCTGCTGCTCGAGGTGGACGCCGTGCGCCTGGTTCGCTCGCGCGGCCACTCCTCGCCCGACTTCAGCCTGGGCCAGTACGTCAACGACCGCCCGTACGCGGCCTCCTCGATGCTCGCGGTGGCGCTCGCCGACGTCTTCCGCACCGCGCGCGCCGGCCACTGCGCGTCCCGTCCAGAGCTGGCCGCCGGGCCGATCGACCTGGAGGTCGTCGTGCCCGCGCTGCCCTGCCGGGGCGGGCCGGAGGTGGCGCACCGGTTGTTCGAGCCGCTCGGCTGGCAGGTGGAGGCGCGGCCGGTCCCGCTCGACGAGGGCTTCCCCGAGTGGGGCGACTCGCGGTACGTGCGGCTCACGCTGCGCGGGGCGGTCCGGCTGGCCGACGCGCTGAACCATCTGTACGTCCTGCTCCCGGTCCTCGACGACGCCAAGCACTACTGGATGGCCTCCGACGAGGTGGACAAGCTGATCCGCGCGGGGGAGGGGTGGCTGGCCGCGCACCCGGAGCGCGCGTGGATCACCCGCCGCTACCTGGGCCGCCGGACCGGGCTGACCCGCGCCGTGTTCGCCCGCCTGGCCGAGCTGGGCGACGACGTCGAGGAGGACCTGGAGCCCCCCGTCGAAGAGGAGCCGGCCGCCGAGACCGCGTCCCTGGACGCCGCGGACGCACCGGGCGCCGGGACGCCGGTCAGCGCCGCACCGGTCGCCGACGTGCAGGCCGCCGACGTGCCGACCGCCGACGTGCCGACCGGTGACGGGCAGGCCGCGGACGCGCCGGTTGTCGACGCCTCGCTCGCCCAAGCGCCGGCCGCAGAGGTGCCGCCGGCGGTGGGCGGGGCGGCGCGGCCGTTGAACCTGGTGCGGCGGGACGCCGTGGTCCAGGCGCTGGCCGAGGCGGGGGCGCGCAGCGTCATCGACCTCGGCTGCGGCTCCGGGCAACTGCTCGCCGAGCTGCTGGCCAGGCCCGAGATCACCCGGGTCACCGGCGCCGACGTGTCGGCGCGGGCGCTCGCCCTGGCCGCCCGCCGGCTCAGGCTCGACCGGATGCCCGAGACGCGCAGAGGACGACTGGAGCTGTTCCAAGGCGCGCTGACCTACACCGACGCGCGGTTCGCCGGGTACGACGCGGCCGTGCTGATGGAGGTCGTCGAGCACGTGGACCCGCCGCGGCTGCCCGCGCTGGAGCGGGTCGTCTTCGGCGAGGCCAGGCCCGGCGTGGTGGTGGTCACCACGCCCAACAGCGAGTACAACGTGCGCTACGAGTTCCTGACCGGCATGCGGCACCCGGACCACCGCTTCGAGTGGACCCGCGCGGAGTTCTCCGCCTGGGCCGAGGCCGTGGCCCGGGAGCACGGCTACCAGGTGGCGTACCGGCCGGTCGGCGAACCGGACCCCGAAGTGGGCCCGCCGACGCAGATGGGGGTGTTCAGCCGTGGTTGAGATCAGCGTCCCGGCGCTGTCGCTGGTCGTGCTGGTGGGGGTGTCGGGCAGCGGCAAGTCGACCTTCGCCCGCAAGCACTTCCCGCCCACGCAGGTCATCTCCTCGGACTTCTGCCGGGGCCTGGTCGCCGACGACGAGAACGACCAGGCGGCGACCCCGGACGCCTTCGACGTGCTGCACTACATCGTCGGCACCCGCCTGCGGCGCGGGCTGCTCACCGTCGTGGACGCCACCAACGTCCAGTGGGAGGCGCGCAAGCGGCTGGTCGAGCTCGCCAGAAGCCACGACGTGCTGGTGGACGCGATCGTGCTCGACGTGCCCGAGGACGTCGCGGTGGCCAGGAACGCCCTGCGCCCGGACCGCGACTTCGGCGCGCACGTGATCACCCGTCAGCGCAAGGACCTGCGCCGCTCGCTGTCCAAGATCTCAAGGGACGGGTTCCGGCGGGTGCACGTGCTGCGCGGCGAGGACATCGACGCCGCGACGGTCGTCCGCGAGAAGGCGTGGACCGACCGCCGCGAGCTCACCGGCCCGTTCGACCTGGTCGGCGACGTGCACGGCTGCCGCGCCGAGCTGGAGGACCTGCTCACGGAGCTGGGGTGGGAGCTGCGCCGCGACGAGGCCGGGCGGCCGGTGGGCGCGGCCCACCCGCAGGGCAGGACGGCCGTGTTCGTGGGCGACCTGGTCGACCGGGGCCCGGACTCGCCCGGCGTGCTGCGGCTGGTCATGGGCATGGTCGCGGCCGGCACGGCGCTGTGCGTGTCGGGCAACCACGAGAACAAGCTGGTGCGGGCGCTGAACGGCCGCAAGGTCACGGTGTCGCACGGCCTGGAGCGCTCGCTGGAGCAGCTCGCCGCCGAGCCGGAGGAGTTCCGCGAGGCGGCGCGGGCGTTCATGGACGGGCTGATCAGCCACTACCAGCTCGACGGCGGCCGGCTCGTCGTGGCGCACGCGGGCCTGAAGGAGGCCTACCACGGCCGCGCCTCCGGGCGGGTGCGCTCCTTCGCGCTGTACGGCGACACGACCGGCGAGACCGACGAGTACGGGCTGCCGGTGCGCTACCCGTGGGCGAAGGACTACCGGGGCCGGGCCATGGTCGTCTACGGCCACACCCCGATCCCCGACTCCGAGTGGGTCAACAACACCATCTGCCTGGACACCGGCTGCGTGTTCGGCGGCAGGCTCACCGCGCTGCGCTACCCCGAGCGCGAGCTGGTCGCCGTCCCGGCCCGCCAGGTCTGGTACGAGCCGGTCCGCCCGCTCCAGGCGGGGACGCGGCGCGACCCCGGCGTGCTGGACATCGGCGACGTCCAGGGCACCCGGTACGTCGAGACCCGCGCCGGGGGCAAGGTGAAGATCCGCGAGGAGAACGCCGCCGCCGCGCTGGAGATCATGAGCAGGTTCGCGGTGGACCCGCGCTGGCTGGTCTACCTGCCCCCGACCATGGCCCCGGCCGCCACCTCGCCGCTGGAGGGCCACCTGGAGCACCCGGCCGAGGCGTTCGAGGAGTTCCACCAGGCCGGGGTGGCCGAAGTCGTGTGCGAGGAGAAGCACATGGGCTCGCGCGCCATCGCCGTCCTGGCGCGCACGCCCGAGGCCGCCGCCGCCCGGTTCGGAGTCGGTGACGGGACGCGCGGCATGGTGCACACGCGCACCGGGCGCCCGTTCTTCGACGACCCGGCGCTCATGGCGGGCCTGGTGGACGGCCTGCGGGCGGCGGTGTCGGCGGCGGGTCTGTGGGAGGAGCTGCGCACCGACTGGATCGTGCTCGACGGCGAGCTGCTGCCCTGGTCGGCCAAGGCGGGCGGGCTCATCCGCGAGCAGTACGCGTCGGTGGGGGCCGCGGCGCGCGCCGCGCTGCCCGAGGCGGTCGCCGTGCTCGCCGCGGCGGCGGGGCGGGGGCTGGACGTGGGCGACCTGCTGCACCGCACCCGGGCGCGCGCGGACAACGCGGCGCGGTTCAGGGACGCCTACGCGCGGTACTGCCGACCGGTGTCCGGCCTGTCAGGGGTGAGCTTCGCCCCGTTCCAGATCCTCGCGGTGGAGGGGCGGGCGACGGCGGCGGAGGAGCCGCACGCCTGGCACCTGGACGCGCTCGGGCGCCTGTCCGGCGACCTCATCACCCCGACCAGGCACGTCGTGGTCTCGACGGGCTCGGCGGAGTCCCGGGAGGCGGCCACCGCGTGGTGGGAGTCGCTGACCGGCGACGGCGGCGAGGGCATGGTGGTCAAGCCCGCCCATCCGGCGGCCGGTCGCGTGCAGCCGGGCGTCAAGGTGCGGGGGCGGGAGTACCTGCGCATCATCTACGGGCCCGACTACACCGGCGGCCTGGACCGGCTGCGCGGGCGTTTCCTGGGCAAGAAGCGGTCGCTGGCGCTGCGCGAGCACGCGCTGGGCATGGAGGTGCTGGCGCGGCTGGCCGGCGGCGAGCCGCTCTGGCGGGTGCACGAGGCGGTCTTCGCCGTCCTCGCCCTGGAGTCCGAGCCGGTCGACCCCCGGCTCTGACCCTCTCCCGTCCCGCCCGGGTGGGGCGCTCAGGCGGACCGGAGGGGGCGCTGGCGCGGGGCCGGCAGGGGCAGGACCTCGCGGCGGAAGTACGCGCCGAGGTCCTCGCCTCGCTCGTACAGCGCCACCACGGCGGCCAGGCACGGCTCGACGGCGTCGGGGTCGGTGACGCGGCGGCCGCCCAGGTGGGCGCCCGAGCCGTCGTACAGCACCTCGTACATCAGCCCCGACTCGAACACCAGCAGCTCGGGCAGCGGGCCGGACCGCTCCAGGGCGCGGACGGCCGAAGCGGGGACCACGCGGGCCTGCTCGCCGGCCTCGGCGCGGGCCGCGAGCACGTGCAGCTCCCACTGCATGTAGGGGGTGAGCGGCGCGTCGACGACGCGGACCCTGCGGAACTCGGCGTATCCGGCGTAGTCGGCGGTCAGGGAGCCGCGCAGGTCGTCGATCAGCAGGAGGGAACGGTCCCAATCGCCGGCGGCCATCGCCTCCCAGCTCGGCTCGTAGGGCTCGTGGAAGTGCTGGGCCCGCTCGAGCTTCCACACCACGCCTTCGGCGCTCTCGTACGCCCGGCGGAACTCCGGGCCGTACACCTCCGGGGGGAGGACCACCGCGTCGACGTCGCGCACCCTCTGGAACACACGGTGATCAAGCTGATCGTCCGTGATCGGGCCCATGGGCTACTCCTCGTCGTCGGGGGCCGAGCCCGTGGCGGTTCCACTAGGCCGGTGGCGCGCTGATCGCGGGCAACGTGCGCCACCATGCCCGGGTGCGCGCGAGCCGAAACCCGGGAATGACGACGGTCGGGAAGACAGGCCGATCATGAAACGGCTGACTGGAGGCGTCAAGGCCCAATTAGCGCCGGCGGTTCCCGGCCGGTCCGCGAGACCCGGCCGGGAGGACTCCCGCGGCGGTGCGTCAGAGGGGCGCCGGCCGGGCCGGCTCAGAGGCGGCGGCCAAGGCGCCCGCGGTGGTGACGGTGGTGGCGGTGATGGGCCAGCCCCAGCACGGCCATGACGATCCAGACCAGGAACAGCACCTTCAGCACCCCGAAGATGGGCGCCAGGGAGCCTGAGACCGCCGCGGCGATCAGGATGACCGCGAGGATCATGAGCGGGACCGCCGGCACGCCGTGCCGGCGACGTCCCCGGCGGGCCAGGTGCTCGCGGCGGACGGCGGCCATGTGCTCGGCCCACACCGCGGGCCCGGCCTGCGGCGACGGCCATCCGCCCGCCGGCCACCCGTGCCCGCCGTCCCACGGCCCCGGACGCCCGGGACCCGCCCATGGGACCCGTGGCCCCGCCAACGGGCCGCGGGGGCCTGCCCACGGGCCGCGGGGGCCTGCCCAGGGGCCGCGGGGGCCGTCCATCGCGGGATGATCGCCCTCGGCCGCGGCGCGCCGCGCGGGGAAGGGCAGGTCGGCCGTCACCCGCCGCAGCTCACCCGCGGTGCGGGCGGCGAGCGCCGCGTCGAGCCGCTCATCCAGCTCTTCGTGGGTGAGCCGGCCCTGCGCGAAGTGCTCGCGCAGGGCCGCCATCACCTCGTCGCGCTCCGCGTCACCGATGCGCAGATCGTCCCGCGATGTCATCGAGGCTCACTCCTCCGGGGTGTCGCCGTCGGCCAGGATCTGGTACAGCTTGCGCCGGGTCTCGGCGAGGATCTTCTTGGCCTGGCCGACTTGGGCGTCACTCCCAGTCTGCGCGATCTGGAAGAGCGCCGCGGCGGCCTGGCGGCTCAGGTCGAACAATTCGTGGACGCCCTCCTCCACGTTCGGCGTCATGTCCTCCCAGGGGGCCCGCAGCTCGTCGGCGTGCTCGGCCACGTACTCGCGGCCCGCGTCGGTGAGCTGGAAGGTCTTGCGGCCCTCGGTCTCGTCGGCGCGCACGAGCCCCTCGTCGGCGAGCTGCTGGAGCGCCGGGTACACCGCGCCGGGGCTGGGCTTCCAGCCGCCCTCGCTGCGCTCGGCGATCTCCTGGATGATCTGGTAGCCGTTGCGCGGCTCCTCGCTCAGCAGCGCGAGGATCGCGGCGCGCACGTCGCCGCGCTTTGCCTTGCGCCCGCCTCTGCCGAACGGCGACCGCCCGCCGCCGAAGCCGCCGAACGGGAAGCCGGGCCGGAACGGGCCAGGGCCGAAGTCCCACGGGCCGGGACCCCTGCGCCCGCCCCGGTGGCGTCGCCCGGGACCGGCCTCGTCCTCCTCGCCGGGCATGCCGGGGCCGTGCTGGTGGTAGTGCTGGTGCGCCTGCTGCAGGGCGGCCATGGCGCCCCGCACGCCGAGCCGCTCGCCGCGGGGGCCTCCCCAGGGCGCGGCTCCCATCGCGAATCCCGTCATCGTTCTCTCCTCACACTGACGATCGACCATCGACCGTTCTCGATGCTTCAAAGATATATCGTTAGCGTTCTTAGAACAACCCCTGACGGCGATTCCTGAGCGGCGCGGGCGAAGAGAAAGACCGACGGCGACGCGGTTCGGGAAAATCAGTGACGCACATCACGCTCACCGGGGAACACATGCCGGGATGCGAGCGTTAACAGCATTCGGACGGGTCGTTCCGCTCTGAGAGGGCTGGGGGGTGCTCTTGGAGCGGAACGGCCCCGTCCTTCTTTTTTTCCACGGCCCTCGGGCGGTTCTCTCCGCGCTTCCCGGCGCGCGCCGGTCGCCGGGCGCGAGGCGACACGCCGCGCCCCCGGCGGGACACCTCCGCCGCTTGGTGAGGTTTTTGCCATAGGGTGCCCGATCGTGATCGACGCATGATGGGGCATACGCACGCACTCAGCGGGGCGGCGGCCTGGCTGCTCGTCGCGCCGGGTCTGGTGGCGCTGCCGGGCCTGACGGCGCTGTCCGGCCTCACCGGCGACCTGACGCCGGTGGTGGCCAACGCGCTGTCCCCGGCCGAGCTGGTCGCCGGCACGCTCGTCTGCGCGGGCGCGGCGATGCTCCCCGATCTCGACCACCCGCACGCGACGATCGCCCAGACCTTCGGCCCGGCCACCTGGGTGCTGAGCAAGGCGGTCAACTGGGCGAGCGGCGGGCACCGGCACGCCACCCACTCGCTGGCGTTCGCGATCGCCGCCGGCCTCGGCGCGCACCTGCTCGCCGACCACTATTCCATCGGCCGCGACGTCGTGGTCATCCTGATGATCGGCCTCGCGCTGCGGTCGATCGGCATCGGCATCCCCGGCAAGACGATCACCTCGGCGATGGTGAACATCGGCCTTACCGCCATCGCGTTCATCCTGCTCCGCTCCGCCCACGTCGGGTACCTGTGGCTCGGCTTCGCGATCTCGATCGGCTGCCTGGCGCACGTGGTGGGCGACTGCCTGACCGAACGCGGGTGCCCGGTGCTGTGGCCGCTGCGGCACCGGTGGCTGCTGCCGTGGAAGATCGGCATCAAGACCGGGAGGGTGTTCGAGATCAAGATCCTCGGCCCGGTGCTGTCGGTGGTCGTGATCGGCCTGTTCGCGGCACGTCTCATGCCGTCCTTCTAGCGTCTCCCGCTCGCCTCGCCGCGGCCCGTCCCGCCGTCCCGCTGCCTCGCGTCCCGTCGCCGGGTCCTCGTCGCACTCCTCGCTACCCATGAGTAACTTGATGTCGAGATATAACACCAGATATCTTGATGTCGAGAGATCCGAAGGGCCGTGTTCGGTTAGGAGTACCTAACTGGCGGCGGCACTCCGCCGGTGCGGCAGGATCTATGGGGCGAACCAGGCACAGTCTGCGACCCATCATCAGTGGCGATGAGTGTGAAATGAGGGAGGCGAGTCTCCGTGTCCGCCAACAGCTTCGGCAGCCGTGACACACTCCGCGTCGGTGACGCGGCATACGAGATCTACCGGCTGGACGCCGTCGAGGGGTCGGCGCGCCTCCCGTACAGCTTGAAGATCCTGCTTGAGAACCTGCTGCGCACCGAGGACGGCGCCAACATCACCGCCGACCACATCCGGGCGCTCGGCGGATGGGACCCCGCCGCGGCCCCCAGCGTGGAGATCCAGTTCACGCCCGCCCGCGTGATCATGCAGGATTTCACCGGCGTGCCCTGCGTCGTCGACCTGGCCACCATGCGCGAGGCCGTGCGCGACCTGGGCGGCGACCCGGCCAGGATCAACCCGCTGGCGCCGGCCGAGATGGTCATCGACCACTCGGTCATCGTCGACTTCTTCGGCGGCCCCGACTCCTTCCGGCGCAACGTCGAGCGCGAGTACGAGCGCAACCGCGAGCGCTACCAGTTCCTGCGCTGGGGCCAGACGGCGTTCGACGAGTTCAAGGTCGTCCCGCCCGGCACCGGCATCGTGCACCAGGTCAACATCGAGCACCTGGCCCGCGTGGTCATGACCCGCGACGGCAAGGCCTACCCCGACACCTGCGTCGGCACCGACTCCCACACCACCATGGAGAACGGCGTCGGCGTGCTCGGCTGGGGCGTCGGCGGCATCGAGGCCGAGGCCGCCATGCTCGGCCAGCCGATCTCCATGCTGATCCCCCGGGTGGTGGGCTTCCGGCTCACCGGCGAGCTGCCCGCCGGGGCGACCGCCACCGACCTGGTGCTGCGCATCACCGAGATGCTCCGCGAGCACGGCGTCGTCGGCAAGTTCGTCGAGTTCTACGGCGAGGGCGTCGCGGCGGTGCCGCTGGCCAACCGCGCGACGATCGGCAACATGAGCCCCGAGTTCGGCTCCACCTGCGCGATCTTCCCGATCGACGACGAGACGGTGAAGTACCTCACGCTCACCGGCCGCGCCCCCGAGCAGGTCGCCCTGGTCGAGGCGTACGCCAAGGAGCAGGGTCTGTGGCACGACCCCGCGAGCGAGCCGGTCTTCTCCGAGTACATCGAGCTGGACCTGTCGACGGTCGTCCCGGCCATCGCCGGCCCCAAGCGCCCGCAGGACCGCATCGCGCTGACCGCCGCCAAGCAGACCTGGCGCCGTGACGTGCGCGTCTTCGTCCCCGACGCCGAGGGCGTGGACGAGGAGGGCAAGGAGTCCTTCCCGGCCTCCGACGCCCCCGCCTCCAACGCCCAGGCCGACGGGCACGACAAGGAGCAGGACAGGCCGCACGCCGCGACGGCCGCCGAGGGCTCGGCCCGGCCGAGCAGCCCCGTCCCGGTCACCCTGGCCGACGGCGCCTCCTTCGAGCTGGACCACGGCGCCGTGGTGATCGCCGCCATCACCTCCTGCACCAACACCTCCAACCCGTACGTCATGATCGGCGCGGCCCTGCTCGCCAGGAACGCCGTGGACAAGGGCCTCACCCGCAAGCCCTGGGTGAAGACCTCCCTCGCGCCCGGCTCGCAGGTCGTCACCGGCTACTTCGAGCGGTCCGGCCTGACGCCCTACCTGGACAAGCTCGGGTTCAACCTGGTCGGCTACGGCTGCACCACCTGCATCGGCAACTCCGGCCCGCTGCCGGAGGAGATCTCGGCCGCCGTCCAGGAGGGCGACCTGGCCGTCACCGCGGTGCTGTCGGGCAACCGCAACTTCGAGGGGCGCATCAACCCCGACGTCAAGATGAACTACCTGGCCTCGCCGCCGCTGGTCGTCGCCTACGCGCTGGCCGGCACGATGGACCTGGACCTGGACACCGAGCCGCTCGGCACCGGGACCGACGGCGAGCCGGTGTTCCTCAAGGACATCTGGCCCTCGGCCGAGGAGATCGCCGAGGTCGTCCACTCCTCCATCGGGGAGGACATGTTCCGGCGCGACTACGCCGATGTGTTCAAGGGCGACGACACCTGGCGGTCGCTGCCGATCCCGACCGGCGACACCTTCGAGTGGGACCCCGAGTCGACCTACGTCCGCAAGGCGCCCTACTTCGACGGCATGCCGAGCGAGCCGGAGCCGGTGACCGACATCGCCGGAGCCCGCGTGCTCGCGCTGCTCGGCGACTCGGTGACCACCGACCACATCTCCCCGGCCGGTTCGATCAAGGCCGACTCGCCCGCGGGGCTGTACCTGAAGGAGCACGGGGTCCAGCTCAAGGACTTCAACTCCTACGGCTCGCGCCGCGGCAACCACGAGGTGATGATCCGGGGCACCTTCGCCAACATCCGCCTGCGCAACCAGATCGCGCCCGGCACCGAGGGCGGCTTCACCCGCGACTTCACGCAGGAGGGCGGCCCGGTCTCGACGATCTACGACGCCTCCTCGAACTACCAGGCGGCGGGCGTCCCGCTGGTGGTGCTGGCGGGCAAGGAGTACGGCTCGGGGTCCTCGCGCGACTGGGCCGCCAAGGGCACGGCACTGCTCGGCGTCCGCGCGGTGATCGCCGAGTCCTACGAGCGCATCCACCGCTCCAACCTGATCGGCATGGGCGTGCTGCCGCTGCAGTACCCCGAGGGCGAGAGCGCCGCCTCGCTCGGCCTCACCGGCGAGGAGACCTTCGACATCACCGGTGTCGAGGAGCTCAACGCGGGGACGACCCCGGCCACCGTCACGGTGAAGGCGGGGGACAAGGAGTTCCAGGCCGTCGTGCGCATCGACACCCCCGGCGAGGCGGAGTACTACCGCCACGGCGGCATCATGCAGTACGTCCTGCGCTCGCTGCTCGCCAAGAGCTGAGACCCCGAGCCGGGCCCGCGGGCCCGGCGGACGCGGGGCCCATCGGGGCCCCGCCGACGGGACGTCGCGTCCCGTGCGGCCCGGCGGCACCTGGTGCCCCGGGCCGCACGGCGTCCTGTCGAATCTTTACTCCGCCCGATACCTCCCTTCATATAGCGGAATGTCCCCGCTTGTAGGGTCTGGGAGAAAGGGAGGAGCGCATAATGACGCACGCGATGTCACGGCCGGTTACCCTTTCCCTCGAACGCCCGAACCCCTTCGACCCGCCCGGAGAGCTGGCCCGGTGGCGCGAGGAGGGCCCGATCCGGCCGATGCTGTACGCGGACGGGCACGTGGGATGGCTGGTCACCGGCTACGCCGCCGCGCGCGCCGTGCTCGCCGACCCGAGGTTCAGCACCGATCTGAAGGTGCTGCACCCGCCGGTCGGCGGGCGGCTCACCCAGGCGATGTTCGCCGACGTCCCCGGCTTCTTCCTGCACCAGGACCCGCCCGAGCACACCCGCGTCCGCGGGCTGCTCACCGGCCAGTTCACCCTGCGCCGGGCCAAGGAGATGGAACCGAGGATCGCCCAGATCGCCGAGGACCTGCTGGACGCGATGGAGAAGGCCGGCCCGCCGGTCGACCTGGTGCGCGCGTTCGCCCTGCCGCTGCCCTCTCTGGTGATCTGCGAGCTGATCGGCGTGCCCGTCGAGGCGCAGGAGGACTTCCAGCGGCAGTCGGAGGTGATGCTCGATCTCGCCTCCACCCCGGAGATGGTCCGCCGGGCGAAGGACGAGCTGATGCGGTCCATGCTGGAGCTGGTGGACGGCAAACGGGCGCGGCCGGCGCAGGACCTGATCGGCAACCTGGTGGCGACCCGGCAGCTCACCAAGGAGGAGATCGCCGGTGTGGCGATGCTGCTGGTGATCGCCGGCCACGAGACGACCGCCAACATGCTGGCGCTCGGCACCTTCGCGCTCCTGCGCAACCCCGGGCAGCTCGCCGCGCTGCGCGAGGACCCCGGCCGCCGGGCCGGGGCCGCGGTGGAGGAGCTGATGCGCTACCTGAGCATCATCCACATCGGCCTGCTCCGCTCGGCCACCGAGGACGTCCTGGTCGAGGGCCACATGATCAGGGCGGGGGAGACGGTGACGGTGTCGGTCGCCGCCGCCGACCGCGACCCCGCGCAGTTCCCGGCCCCCGACGCCTTCGACGTCACCCGCCCGGCGACCGGGCACCTGGCCTTCGGGCACGGCGTCCACCAGTGCATCGGCCAGCAGCTCGCGCGCGCCGAGATGCGCGCCGGCTATCCCGCGCTGCTGCGGCGCTTCCCCGGCCTGCGCCTGGCCATCGAACCCGAGCAGGTCGCGACGCGGTCGGACATGGCGATCTACGGGGTGCACCGGCTCCCGGTCGCCTGGTGACCTCCGCAAGGCCCCGATCAGCGGTTGCGGGCGGCCGATAATCCGTTGCGGCGGGTGGGCGGCCTGCCTCTACTGTGCCACGCATGGGTGTCGAGGGCTTTTACGTGCTGGTCGCCGGCGTGGCGGTGTTCGTGGGCGCCATCGTGCAGGGAGGGGTGGGCTTCGGCCTCGGCCTGGTGGCCGCGCCGCTGATCACGGTGCTCGATCCGAGCGTGATGCCGGGGGCCGTCCAGATCGTCAACGTGACGCTGCCGCTGTTCACCCTGGCCGCCGAGTGGCGCAGAGTCGACTGGAGGGGTCTGGGGTTCGCGCTGCTCGGCCGGCTGCCGGGCAGCGCCCTCGGCGCGCTGGTCGTCGTGTACGTCAGCACCCGCGTTCTCGGCCTGTTCGTCGGCCTCATGGTGCTGGTCGCGGTGGCGGTCACCGCCTCGGCGGTCGCCGTCCCGCGCAACGGGGCCACGCTGGCCGGCGCGGGGTTCATCTCCGGGATCACCGGCACGGCGACCGGCATCGGCGGCCCGCCCATGGGCATCGTCTACCAGCACGCCAAGGGGCCGCAGATCCGGGCGACGCTCGCCCTGTACTTCTTTCTCTCGGCCGCGCAGTCGCTGGCCCTGCTCGCCGCCGTCGGCAAGCTGCCCACCCGGTCGGCGCTGGCCGGGGCCGTGCTCATCCCGTTCATGGTCGCCGGCTTCGCCGTCTCCGGCCCGCTGCGGCGGTTCCTGGACGGCGGGCGGGTCAGGGCGGGAATCCTCGCGGTAGCCGCCATGTCAGCTCTTGTGTTGATCGGGCAGAGCCTGGGCAGTTAAGGGCGCGTTTCCCGATTGTTACCGGAGACAACAAATCTTGACCCTTCCAGGTCTGGTATCCGGCCCCGGGACGGAATACGTTGCCGCAAACAACATTCAAGGAAACGGCAAAATCCGCGACCCGGTGACAGCCGTGCCATCCCCGGTCAGAGCTCGGCCGGGCACCTCCCGAACAGACCCCCGTGCCACGCCGTCAGTGGCCATCTCTGTAGAAAGGACCCGGTGCATCCATGCGCAAGGGGATCCTCGGCCTGACCGCCGCCGCGGCGGCGCTCTCTCTCGGTCTCACCGCCTGCGGGGGCGACAGCGGTGACTCCGGCGCGGCTCCGAGCGGCAGCGCCCCGGCGTCGTCCGCCGCCGCCAAGCCGGCGGGGAAGATCGGCGTCATCCTTCCCGACAGCAAGTCCTCCCCCCGCTGGGAGACCGCGGACCACAAGTACCTCGAAGAGGCCTTCAAGGCCGCCGGAGTCGAGTACGACATCCAGAACGCGCAGAACGACAAGACCGCGTTCCAGACCATCGCCGACCAGATGATCACCAACGGCGCCACCGTGCTGCTGATCGTCAACCTGGACAGCGGCACCGGCAAGGCCGTCATCGACAAGGCCAAGGGCCAGGGCGTCCCGGTCATCGACTACGACCGCCTCACGCTCGGCGGCGGCGCCTCGTACTACGTCAGCTTCGACAACGTCAAGGTCGGCAAGCTGCAGGGCGAGGGCCTGGTGAAGTGCCTGACCGACAAGAAGGTCGACAAGCCCATCATCGCCGAGCTGAACGGCTCGCCCACCGACAACAACGCCACGCAGTTCAAGGAGGGCTACGACGGCGTCCTGAAGCCCAAGTACGACTCGGGCGACTACAAGAAGGGTCCCGACCAGTCGGTTCCCGACTGGGACCCGCGCAAGGCCAACACGATCTTCGAGCAGATGCTGACCTCCGAGCCCAAGATCGGCGGCGTGCTCGCCGCCAACGACAACCTGGGCAACGCGGCCATCACCGTGCTGAAGAAGCAGAAGCTCAACGGCAAGGTCCCGGTGACCGGGCAGGACGCCGGCGTCCAGGGCCTGCAGAACATCCTGGTCGGCGACCAGTGCATGACGGTCTACAAGGCGGTCAAGCAGGAGGCCGACGCCGCGGCCAAGCTCGCCGTCGCGCTCGCCAAGGGTGAGAAGCCCACGGTCAGCGGCACGACCAAGGACACCCAGACCGGCCAGGACGTCCCCGCCGTCCTGCTCGACCCGCTGGCGGTCACCTTCGAGAACGTCAAGGACGTCGTCGCGGACGGGTTCGTCACCAAGGACGAACTGTGCAAGGGCGAGTACGCCGACAAGTGCACCGAGGCCGGAGTCCAGTAGAACCGCGGTTCGGCACGGCTCACGCTCCCGCGGGGAGGTCCCGGCAAGGGGCCTCCCCGCGGGGATGCGGGTGACGTACCGTCAGTCCCTGAGGAGCAACGTGTCATCCCAACCCGTCCTGGAGATCCGGGGGCTCGACAAGAGCTTCGGTCCCGTGCAGGTGCTGCACAATGTCGCCTTCTCGGCCTACGCCGGTGAGGTCACCTCCCTGGTCGGCGACAACGGCGCAGGCAAGTCCACCATGGTCAAGTGCATCGGCGGCACCTACACGGCCGACGCGGGGGAGTTCCTGTTCGACGGCAGGCCCGTGCAGGTCAACAGCCCCCGTGAGGCCGCCGACCTCGGCATCGAGATCGTCTACCAGGACCTCGCCCTCTGCGACAACCTCGACATCGTCCAGAACATGTTCCTCGGCCGCGAGAAGAAGAGCGGCCTGGTGCTGGACGAGGCGACGATGGAGGAGATGGCGGCCAAGACGCTCGACAGCCTCTCGGTGCGCACCGTCAAGTCGATCCGCCAGCACGTGTCGAGCCTGTCCGGCGGCCAGCGGCAGACCGTGGCCATCGCCAAGGCCGTGCTGTGGAACAGCAAGGTCGTCATCCTGGACGAGCCGACCGCGGCGCTCGGCGTCGCCCAGACCGCCCAGGTGCTGGAGCTGGTGCGCCGCCTGGCCGACAACGGCCTGGCCGTGATACTCATCTCCCACAACATGAACGACGTCTTCGCCGTCTCCGACCGCATCGCGGCGCTCTACCTCGGCCGGATGGCCGCCCAGGTCAAGGCGTCCGACGTCACCCACTCACAGGTCGTCGAGCTGATCACCTCGGGACGCAGTGGCGAGCTCGGCCTGCAGAACGTCAACGGAGTCACCGCATGAGTACGACGATGGTTCCCGACAAGCAGACCGCGGCGCCGGCCCCGAGCCTCGGCGGCAACGCCCGTGCCTACATCGGACGCGTCCGGGGTGGTGACATGGGCGCGCTGCCCGCCATCCTCGGGCTCCTCGTCCTGTGCACGGCCTTCGCCGTCCTGCGGCCGGTGTTCCTCTCGGCGATCAACTTCGCCAACCTGTTCACCCAGGGCGCCGCGATCAGCGTGATCGCCATGGGGCTGGTCTTCGTCCTGCTGCTCGGCGAGATCGACCTGTCCGCCGGGTACACCAGCGGCGTGTGCGCCGCGGTGCTCGCGGTGATGATGACCCAGAACGGGCAGCCGTGGTACCTCAGCGTCGGGGCGGCGATCCTCACCGGCGTCGTGATCGGCCTGATCCTCGGCGCGCTGGTCGCCAAGCTCGGCATTCCTTCGTTCGTGGTGACCCTGGCCGCCTTCCTGGGCTTCCAGGGCCTGCTGCTGGTGCTGGTCAACGAGGGCAACAACATCGCCATCCGCGACCCGCTGATCATCGCGATCGAGAACAAGAACCTGCCGCCGTCCCTGGGCTGGATCCTCTACGCGGTGTGCGTTCTGGTCTACGCCGCCATCCAGGTCGTGCGGGCGCGCCGCCGCGCCGGGCGCGGGCTCGCCGCCGACACCGCCGGCATCATCGCCGTCAGGGTGGGCGCCCTGGTGATCCTCGGCGGCCTGGCCGTCTATGCCCTGAACCTCGAGCGCAGCCGCAACGCCCTGCTCGTGTCGCTCAAGGGCGTGCCGATCGTCGTGCCGGTCGTGCTGGCCCTGCTGATCATCTGGACGTTCGTCCTGCGCCGCACCGCCTACGGGCGGCACATCTACGCGGTCGGCGGCAACGCCGAGGCGGCCCGCCGCGCGGGCATCAACGTGGACCGCATCCGGGTCAGCGCCTTCGTCATCTGCTCGGGCATGGCCTCGATCGGCGGCATCATCCTGGCCTCCCAGGCCAGCTCGGTCGACCCGAGCACGGGCGGCAGCGACGTGCTGCTGTTCGCCGTGGGCGCCGCGGTCATCGGCGGCACGAGCCTGTTCGGCGGCAAGGGCCGGGTGCTGGACGCCATCCTCGGCGGCGCCGTGGTCGCCGTGATCAACAACGGCATGGGCCTGATGGGCTACAGCGCCAGCGTCAAGTACATCGTCACCGGGCTGGTGCTGCTGCTGGCCGCCGGGGTCGACGCGCTGTCGCGCAAGCGGGCGGCCGCCTCTGGGCTCAGGTGATCGCCGGTCCGGTGCCACCTGACCCCCCACCCGGACCGGACGATCAACGAGCAGAGGAACGCCGATGATGCGCGCGGGACCCTCGCAGGAGGAGATCCGCCGCCACAACCTCGGAGCCCTGCTGCGTCACGTGCACCTGGGCGGCCCGACGTCCCGCGCCGAGCTGACCACGCGGATGGGGCTCAACCGCAGCACCATCATGGCCCTGACCGCCGACCTGACGGCGGCGGGCCTGGTGCGGGAGGAACTGCCCAGGGAGACCGGCAGGGCCGGGCGCCCCTCCCTCGTGGTGCGGCCCGAGTCGGCGCGCGTGTACGTGCTCGCGTACGACATCGGGGTCGACCGCCTGGTGGCCGCGCGGGTGGGGCTCGGCGGGGTGATACTCGACCGGCGCGAGACCACCCGCCGGCGCGGGGTGTTCGCCATGGAGAACGAGGTCGAGCGCCTGGCCGCGTTCACCGGGCAGATGCTGGGCAAGACCCGCTCCGACACCGTGTGCGTCGGCGCGGGCGTGGCCTTCTCCGGCGGGGTGCGGCACTCTGATGGGTTCGTCCGCTTCAGTCCCAACCTGGGGGTCTTCGACATTCCGCTGGGCGAGGAGCTGGAACGCAGGCTGGGGCTCGGGGTGCCGGTCGTCGTGGGCAACGACGCCAACGTGGGCGCGCTGGCCGAGCAGGCGCGCGGGGTCGGCGTCGGAAGCCGTGACCTGATCTACCTGCACGGGGACGTCGGCGTCGGCGGCGGCATCATCACCGCGGGCCAGCTGCTCGGCGGGCACGGCGGCTACGGCGGCGAGGTCGGCCACATGGTGGTCAACGCGGGCGGCCGTCCCTGCGGGTGCGGCTCGCACGGCTGCCTGGAGGCCGAGGTGGGGGAGCGCGCGCTGCTGGAGGCCGCCGGCCGGTTCGGCCCGCAGATCGGGCGCGACGCCGTGCGCGCCGTCGTGGACGCCGCCGACCGGGGCGACAGCATCGCCCAGGAGGCGCTGGCGCGCGTCGGCGACTGGCTCGGCCTGGGCGTGGCCAACCTGGTCAACATCTTCAACCCCGAGATCGTCATCTTCGGCGGCATGCTGCGCGAGATCTACCTGGGGGCGGCGGCGCAGGTGCGCAGCCGCATCACCACCGACGTGCTGTACGCCTCCCGCGAGACCCTGCGCCTGCGCACCCCGATGCTCGGCGACGACACCACCCTGGTGGGCGCGGCCGAGCTGGCGTTCGCCCGGGTACTCGCCGACCCCCTGGACGCCCTGGCCAGGGTCGGGGCCTGAGCGGCGGCGGCCGGGCTACGCGGGCGCGGAGGCGACCATCGCCGAGCCGGCGCCCCAGGTGTTGCAGGCGCCCGGGCCGGCGGCCTTGAAACCGCGGCTCAGCCAGTTGGCGATGGTGCGCCCCTTGCCGTGGTCGCGCACCTTGGTGCGCTCGTCGCCGCTCTCGCGGGTGGCCTCCAGCAGATAGTCCCAGTCGTCGGAGGTGCGGTCCAGGGAGTCCCAGACGCTGCCGATGAACGCCCCGGCGAAGCACTCGGCCTGCAGTTCCAGGCGGCGGTACTGCTCGTAGTACTCCGGCTTGCCCTCGTAGGCCAGGCCGTTGAACGCGGCCTCGATGCCGGACAGGTTCTGCACGTGGTGGCCGTACTCGTGGGCGATCACGTCCATAAGGAACAGGTCCTCGGCCTGCCGGGTGAGGTGCTTGTCGAGCATGATGACGATGCGCCGCTGCGAGGGGCAGTACAGCCCCTGGGCGTTCTTGGGCCAGCTGTGCCCGCACACGCGCCCCGGCCGGGTGATGAACTGCACACCCGGCTCGGAGAAACGGATGCGCGCCTTGGCGAGCTGGGTCTTCCACGACGCGCCGAGGCAGTCCAGCAGCGGCAGCACGTATCTCTTGGCGGAGGCGACGCTGCCGGGTGTCACGGGCTTCTCCGGGCACCGCGCCGCGGGGAGCCTTCCGGAGGTGTACAGGGGGCTGCGGGTCAGCGCGGCGCGCTTCACCGGGTAGGACGCCGCTGTCGCGGGGATGCCCGGCGCCGAGGCCGCGAGGCAGAGACCCGCGAGTAGTCCGGCCGACAGCGTGGTGGAGCGCTTTCGACTGATCACAGCAGAGGAGAGTAGCCGCTATGTATGCGTAAGGGCTGATAAATGAGGGAGATCGCGTCCGGTGGTCCGTCTCAGGAGACCGCGGACGCCGAGGCGCTCCAGGTGTTGCAGGCGGAGGGCGAGGCGGCGCGGAAGCCGCGGTCCAGCCATCCGGCGATGTTGGCGCCCTTGCCGTGGTCGCGCACCTTGTAGTTCTCGTCGCCGCTGCGGCGTTCGACGGCCAGCAGGTCCTTCCATTCCGCGCCGGTGCGCTTCAGGGAGGGCCACACGCCGCCGATGAAGACCCCGCCCAGGCACTCGGCCTGAAGCTCGTGCCTGCGGTCCTGCTCTTCGGCCTCCGCCCTGCCGCGGCTGTCCATCCCGTTGTAGGCGCGGGCTATGCCGGCCAGGTACTGCACGTGGTGGCCGTACTCGTGGGCGATCACGTCCAGCAGGAAGAGGTCCTGGGGGGTGGCCACGCTGTCCTTGTCCAGCAGCACGGTGATCCGCCGGTCGCGGCCGCAGTACAGCGCCTGGACGTCGTGGCCCCACGTGTCGCCGCACGTCCGCTCGGGTTTGGTGATGAACCTCACAGTCGGCGTGCTGAACGGGATGCGGGCCTTCTGGAGCTGCACCGCCCACACGGCGTCCAGGCACCGCAGCAGCGGCGTGAGGTAGGCGCGCACCGAGGCCACGTCGCCGGGCCGCACCGGCCGCTCCGGGCAGGAGCTCCACGGCAGGCGGCCCGTCGTGTACAGGGGATTTCGCGTCAGGACGCCCGCGTCGCCGACCGGGTAGGCGGCCGGATTGGCGGCCTGGGCGGCGGCGGCCGGCCCACTGCCGACGACCAATCCGGCAATAAGCATGAACAGCACAGGCAGCGACGAAGTTCGCATGGTTCCGTGAGGGTACGCGAGCTGCGCGCTTGGCGTAAAACCGATCTAATGTGGACAAGTTGTGGAGGTTTTCCGTGCATGTCCCAAAGGCGCCGCAGGGGTGGGACCCTGGGGGCGAGCCGGAGGGGCGGACCCCTCCGGTGAATAGACTCGACGGGCGTCGGTAAGAGGCGGAGGAGATGATTCCGTGAGCGAGCGGACCCAGCGAACCGAAGGTTCGGGCGCGGACAAGGCCGGCCTGCTGGAATCGGTGAAGGGTCCGGGAGATCTCAAGCGCCTGGAGGTCGGCGAGCTGCCCGCCCTGGCGGCCGAGATCCGCGACCTGCTCGTGTCCATCACCTCCCGCACCGGCGGCCACCTCGGCCCGAACCTCGGGGTCGTCGAGCTGACCATCGCGCTGCACCGGGTCTTCGACTCCCCGCGCGACCGCATCCTGTGGGACACCGGCCACCAGGCCTACGTCCACAAGATGCTCACCGGCCGCTCGGGCGACTTCGACACCCTGCGCCAGGAGGGCGGCCTGTCGGGATACCCGTGCCAGGCCGAGTCCGACCACGACGTCATCGAGAACTCCCACGCCTCCACCGCCCTGTCCTACGCCGACGGCCTCGCCAAGGCCTACAAGCTGCGCGGCGAGGCCGACCGCACGGTCGTCGCGGTCATCGGCGACGGCGCGCTGACCGGCGGCATGGCCTGGGAGGCGCTCAACAACATCGCCGGCCACGCCAAGGACCCCGACCTGCCGCTGGTCATCGTGGTGAACGACAACGGCCGGTCCTACTCGCCCACCATCGGCGGGCTCGCCTCCCACCTGGCGTCCCTGCGCATGACCCAGAGGTACGAACACCTGCTGGAGTCCGTCAAGCACAACCTCAGCCGGGTGCCCGTGGTGGGCCCGCCGCTGTACGAGACGCTGCACGGCGTCAAGAAGGGCATCAAGGACGTCCTGGCGCCCCAGGTGATGTTCGAGGACCTCGGCCTGAAGTACGTCGGCCCGATCGACGGCCACGACGAGCAGGCCGTCGAGGCCGCGCTGCGCAAGGCCCGCGCCTTCCGCGGGCCGGTCATCGTGCACGTCCTCACCATCAAGGGCAACGGCTACTCCCACGCCGAGAACCACGACGAGGACCGCTTCCACTCGCCCGCGCCGTTCGACCCGCTCACCGGCGAGGAGCAGCCCAAGCCGCACAGCTGGACCAACGTCTTCGGCCAGGAGCTCGTGCGCCTCGGCGCCGAGCGCCGCGACATCGTGGCGATCACCGCGGCCATGCTGCACCCCACGGGCCTGGCCGCCTTCGCCGAGGCCTACCCCGACCGCACCTACGACGTCGGCATCGCCGAGCAGCACGCCTTCACCAGCGCCGCCGGCCTGGCCCTCGGCGGGCTGCACCCCGTGGTCGCCGTCTACGCCACCTTCCTCAACCGGGCCTTCGACCAGCTCCTCATGGACATCGCCCTGCACCGCCTGCCGGTCACCGTCGTGCTCGACCGCGCCGGGGTCACCGGGGACGACGGGCCCAGCCACAACGGCATGTGGGACATGTCCATCCTCCAGGTCGTCCCGGGGCTGTCGATCGCCGCGCCGCGCGACGCCGCCCGGCTGCGCGAGCTGCTCGCCGAGGCCGTCGAGGTCGACGACGGCCCGACCGTGGTGCGCTTCCCCAAGGGCGCCCTCGGCCCCGAGATCCCCGCCGCCGGGCGCCTGGGCCGCATGGACGTGCTGCGCGCGGGCGGCCAGGACGCCGACGTGCTGCTGGTCGCGGCCGGTGCCATGGCCCAGCCCGCCCTGGACGCCGCCGTGCTGCTGGACGCGCAGGGCATCTCGGCCACGGTGGTCGACCCGCGCTGGGTCAAGCCGCTGGACGAGGCTCTGGCCGAGGCCGCCGCGGCCCACCGGCTGGTCGCCGTGGTGGAGGACAACGGCCGGGTCGGCGGGGTCGGCGACGCCGTCGCCCGCCTGCTCAGGGACGCCGGGGTCGACGTCCCGGTGCGCACCTTCGGTATCCCGCAGCGGTTCCTCGACCACGCCAAGCGGGCCAAGATCCTCGCCGAGATCGGCCTCACCGGGCAGGACCTCGCCCGGGAGATCACCGAAGCCGTCGCACGGCGCTCACCCGCCCTGGAGGCCGACCCCGCACGCTGACCCCCCACCCCGGCCGCCACCCCGGCGGCCGGCGGCCCGCCCCTCATGACCTCGGTGAACGTCCGCACGGCTCCCGCCCCCGGGCCCGACCGGCGCCGCCCGTGGAGGAGCGGTAAGACCCGGCCCCCGCGCCGGGCGCGCACCGGTGAAACGGGAACCCCTGAAACGGGGAACGCCGGGCCGTAAGGCCACGGCTGCCTGACATGTGCTCACATTCGACCACATTTGAGGTAACGGTAGGCATGACCTGCGCTTCCAGGGGAAGGCGTCCTCGGGCGGTTGTCGAGGAAAAGGGGCGCGGATGTCGATTTTCCGGACGAAGTCTGTTGAACGGTCGATCGAGGACACCGAGGGCGAGCACCGGCTCCGGCGCAACCTGAGCGCGCTGGACCTGACCGTCTTCGGGGTCGGAGTGATCGTCGGCACCGGCATCTTCGTCCTGACCGGCCAGGTCGCCCGCGACACCGCCGGACCGGCCGTCGCGCTGTCGTTCGTCGTCGCGGGCGTCGTCTGCGCGCTCGCGGCGCTCTGCTACGCCGAGTTCGCCTCGACCGTGCCGGTCGCCGGGTCGGCCTACACCTTCTCCTACGCCACCATCGGCGAGTTCCCCGCGTGGATCGTCGGCTGGGACCTGATGCTGGAGCTCGCGCTCGGCGCCGCGGTCGTCGCCGTCGGCTGGTCGGGGTACTTCTCCGAGCTGATGGCGACGCTCGGGGTGCACCTGCCGGACTCTCTCGCCGGCGAGCACGCGACGTTCAACGTGCCCGCCGTCGTCGTCGTGCTCGCGCTGACCGCCGTGCTGGTGGCCGGCATCAAGCTGTCCGCGCGGTTCAACCTGGTCATCGTCACGGTCAAGGTGGCCGTGGTCCTGCTGGTCATCGTCGCGGGCCTGTTCTTCGTCAAGGGCGCCAACTACACCCCCTTCGTCCCGGACGCCCAGCCGACCCCGGCCGTGCACGGCCTCAAGGCGCCCTTGATCCAGGTGGTCTTCGGCATCACCCCGGTCGCCTACGGCCTGCTCGGGGTGTTCGTCGGGGCGGCCGTCGTCTTCTTCGCCTTCATCGGCTTCGACGTGGTGGCCACGGCCGCCGAGGAGACCCGCAGGCCCCAGCGCGACCTGCCGATCGGCATCATCGCCTCCCTGGCCGTGTGCACCGTCCTGTACGTCGCGGTCTCGCTGGTGGTCGTCGGGATGCAGCCGTACAACCGGCTCAGCCGCTCGGCCCCGCTCGCCGGAGCCTTCCGCGTCGTCGGCCAGGACTGGCTCGCCACCATCATCAGCATCGGCGCGCTCGCCGGTCTGACCACGGTCGTGATGATCCTCATGCTGGGCCAGAGCCGCATCTTCTTCGCCATGAGCCGCGACCGGCTGCTTCCCGGCGGCCTGGCCACCGTGCACCCGCGGTTCGGCACCCCCTACCGCATCACGATCATCATCGGCGTGGTCACCGCGCTGCTGGCCGGGTTCATCCCGCTGTCCGCGCTGGCCGAGCTGGTCAACATCGGGACGCTGTTCGCCTTCATCCTGGTCTCGGCCGGGGTGATGATCCTGCGGCGGACGCGGCCCGACCTGCCCAGGGCGTTCCGCACGCCGTTGGTGCCCGTGGTGCCCGTCCTGTCGGTGCTCGCCTGCCTCTACCTGATGCTGAACCTGCCGGTCGAGACCTGGGTGCGGTTCCTGGTCTGGATGGCCCTGGGCATCGTGCTGTACTTCGCCTACGGGCGGCGGCACAGCCGGGTCGAGGAGCCTTCCGCGGCCCGCGCCGGGTAGGCCCTTCCCGTTCTCCTCGTCTTGCCGTGCACCGCTTCTGGGCGCGGGAGGGGTCAGTGCTGAGTGAGATCTCGGCCAAGGAAGGCCAGGAGCCGCCGATGGGCGGGGGCGTCATCGGCGGCGGGCGCCGGCGGCCCGAACATGCCCGGACGGCGGAAGGCGTCGAAGTCCATGCCCAGCGTGACGCCGAGCAGTTCGCCGCAGGGCTCGTCCTCGACGAGCCGCTCCTGACCGGTGGCCAGCGCCAGGTCGGCGCCGTGCACGAGGACCTCGGTGAGGTGGATGAGCGCGGCCATCGGTCCGGAGACGGTGCCGAAGCCCAGCCGCACGGTGCCGTCCAGGGCGCCCGGGCGGTGCCAGGCGGCCCGGTCCAGGCCGGCGGCGAGAGCGTAGGCGGCCGCCGGGTCCGCGCCGAGCCAGTCGTCCTCGTGGGCGCCGCCGGGGTCGGTCCCGGTCAGCTCGGCGGCGAAGACGCGCATGCCGCCGACCAGGTGGTTCAGCTCGGTGCGTACGTCCCAGCCGGGGCAGAGGGCAGGCGCCGCGAGCCGGTCGTCGCTGATGCCCTTGACGATGGCGCCGGTCATGTCGAGCGCACGGTCGATCTGGTCGATCACGGAGGTCATCGGGGTCTCCATCGGGTGCGAAGGGGGCGGGCGGGAGGGTTGGGGCCGGGTGCCGGTGAGGACGCCGGAGGTCAGGGGTGCGGATTCAGGCGGGAGCGCCGGCGGTCAGGGTGTCGTCGAGCCAGTCGTAGAGGCGGGCGAAGGCCAGGCGCTGGGCCCCGGACTGGCAGTGGGCGTCCGCGCCCTCGTCCTCGGTGAAGGTCATGAGCGTCTTGCGGCACATCAGGTGCTCGTACAGCTGCTCGGGCTGGCCGTCGAAGAAGCCGTCGGCGGCTCCGGCGCAGACCAGGGTGGGGCAGGAGATCTTCTCGGCGATGCCGTCGCGCAGGTGGTAGTCCAGGTAGGAGGCGCCGAACGCGCGCGGGCTGGCGGCGCCCATGGAGTACATGCCGTGTTCGATGGCCCAGCGCAGCGTGGGGCTGGACGCCATGGCCGCCCGCATCATGGCGTCGAGCTCCGGGTCGTGCTCCGCACGCAGGCGGCGCTCGGCCTCGGGACGCGGCAGGGGGATGCTCGAGGTGGTGATGTCGCCCAGGTCGTAGACGCCGTCCAGCGCGATGAGGGCGGCGACGCGCCGGTCGAAGGCGGCGGCGCGGGGCGCGAGCAGGCCGCCCATGCTGACGCCGAGCAGGGCGATGCGGGCGGGATCGACCTCGGGCAGGGTCACGGCGTGGTCCAGGACGAGGCCGACCACGTTCTCCCAGTCCGGGCGGAACGTCATGCCCTGGTGATGGCGGGTGCCCGGCTGCCCGGGCCCGTCGAAGGCGAGCACCGTGTAGCCGCGCTCGACGGCCGCGGCGGCGCCGAAGAAGTGCATCTCCTCCACCGTGCCGTCGAACCCGTTGTGCATCACGACGGTGGGCCGGGCGGCGCCGGTGCCGTCGGCCCGGTACAGGTAGCCGGGCAGGGTGGTGCCCCCGTACGGGATCTCGACCGGCTCGACGGCCGGGGTGAAGAACGCCGCGGCGCCCCGGAAGCAGGCCACCGAGGCGTCGTAGGCGTGCCGGATGCGCGGGTCGGCGGCGTCGCCATGCAGGAAGAACTCGGCGGCGCGGTAGTAGTTCGAGGCACGCAGGAAGGCGTCGCGGGCGCTGACGCGGTGCCCCGCCGTCAGTGAGGACCGAGCCTCGCCCGCCACGCGGTCGGCGGTGGCCAGCCACTCGTCGTACCAGCTCTCGTAGTCGCCTGGGGCGATCCGCTCGCAGGTGACGGCCACCTCGCCGAAGTCGGCTCCGCCGTAGGCGATGTGGCCGAGGATGCGCAGGGTCTCGTACCAGAAGCTGTGGTCGTCAGGAAAGAACAGCGGCTTCATGATCACTCCAAAAGCAGGCGTTGACTGCGTTAAGGAATGTAGGGCAGAGATCCGCATAAACGCAAGTCCGGACTGCGTTAAGGTGGGCGCATGGTGGAACAGCAGCGAGCCAGGCGGCCCGGCGGGCGCAGCGCCCGCGTCCGTACGGCGGTGCACCAGGCGGTCACCGCCCTCATCGCCGAGCGCGGCTACGGCAACTTCACCGTCGGAGAGATCGCCGCCCGCGCAGGCGTGGCCGACACGAGCGTCTACCGCCGGTGGGGCACGCTGGAGGCGCTGCTCATGGACGTGGCGATCACCTGGCTCACCACCACCTCCCCCATCCCCGACACCGGCAGCCTGGAGCAGGACCTGCGCAGCTACGCCGCCGGCGTGGCCCGCGACGTCACCGGCCCCGACGGGCTCGCGGTGCTGCGTCTGGTCATCGCCCTTTCCACGGCGGGCGAGAACGGGGCCAAGGCGCGGGACGAGTTCCTGGCCGAGCGCGCCCGCCAGATCCAGGGCATGCTGGACCGCGCCCGCGAACGGGGCGAGCACCCGCCTGAGACGCTGGACATCCTCGACCACCTCCTGGCCCCGATGTACATCCGCATCCTGTTCGGGATGGGCTCACTCACGCCCGACTACGTCGGCACGCTGGTCGACCGCCTACTGGGCCTTCCGCTCCAGAAGGCGGCCCCGCCGCCGATGCGGTCCGGCCGTGGGTGAGGAAGCCGTGGCCGGGTGGCGCGAACGGCACCAGGGCGAGCCCGAGTTCCGGCAGTACCGGCAGGACCCGCTCCTCCACGTCGCGGAGTGCATGGCCGGGTAGGACGGCGGAGCGTGTGACCGGGCACTCCCCAAGCGCCGCACAATTGAGGGAGGGGCGGCAGGCAGGAGGAGGACCGCCATGATCACGCTTGAGGACGTCGCCAGGCACGCGGGGGTGTCACTGGCCACGGCGTCGCGGGTGCTCAACGGTAGCAGCCGCCAGGTCGGTGCGGCCCTGCGCGTCAGAGTCGAGTCCTCGGCCGCCAAGCTCGGCTACCGCGTGGACGCCGCCGCCCAGACGCTGGCACGGGGCGCCAGCAACGTCGTGGGCGTGATCATCCAGGACCTCACCGACCCCTACTTCGCCGCCATCGCCGACGGCGCCATCCGCTCGGCCGACCTGCACGACATGGTGGTGACCCTCGGCACCACCTACCGCGACCCCGAGCGCGAGATCGCCCTGGTGGCCACGCTGAACGCCCAGCGGGCCCGCGCGGTCCTGATCACCGGGTCCCGCGTCGACGACGCCTACCTGCTCGGCAGGCTGCGCGCCGAGCTGGAGGTGTACCGCGCCTCCGGCGGCCGGGTCGCCATGATCGGGCAGGACCTCCTCGGCACCGACACCGTGGCCCCGCTCAACCGCGAGGGCGCCCGCGAGCTGGCCCACGCGATCGCCGGCCAGGGCCACCGCCGGTTCGCCGTGCTGGCCGGTCCCAAGCGGCTGTTCACCGCCGCCGACCGCACGCTGGGCTTTCTCGAAGGGCTGTCGGAGCTCGGCCTGCCCGCGCCCGTCGTCGTGCACGGCGGGTTCGACCGCGACGGCGGGCAGGCCGCGGCCGAGGAACTGCTGGACATGGGCGCCGAGGTCACCTGCGTGTTCGCGGTGAACGACGTCATGGCGATGGGGGCGCTGGCCGCCTTCCGCGCGCGCGGCGTCGAGGTGCCCGGCGAGCTGTCCCTGGCCGGCTTCGACGACATCCCCACGCTGCGCGACGTGGTCCCCTCGCTGACCACCGTGCGGCTGCCACTGTCGTACATGGGGTCCATGGCCCTTGATCTCGCGCTCTCCAGCGAGGACGCGCCCCGCGTGGAGCCGGTGGCCGGGCAGGTCGTGCTCCGCGAGAGCGTCCGCGAGCTGGGCGCCCCGGGCACGGCCGCGACCACCACGGCCCCGGCGGCGCACATCCCGGTCACTCCCTGAGGCGGCGCACACCCCGCCTGCTCGAGCGGACCCCTTGGCGGGCTTGCGGAGAGGCGGCGCTCAGCCGCCGAGGTCCTCCTTGGCCGCCAGGCGAATCAGCGCCTTGGACAGCGGGTGGGCGGTCAGGGCGATCTGCCACTCGCGCGCGCCGAGCCGGCGCAGCCGCTCGGCCACCGCGTCGTCGCCGAGGTCGTCCGGCGGCTCCCAGGTGAGGCGGCGCACGGCCTCGGGCTGCAGGAGGTTCTCCGTGGGCATGTGGTTGGCGTCGGCGAGCGCGGTGATGGCCGTGCGGGCGGCGGCCAGCCGCCTGGCCGCGGCGGGGTCGCGGTCGGCCCACCGGTTGGCGGGCGGCGGACCGTCGCCGGGGCCGCTCTGCTGCGGCAGCTCCGCCTCGGTCAGCACGCGCGCCCGGCCGATGGCGTTCAGCCAGTCGCGCAGATGGCGCCGAGCGCTGCGCCCGGTGAACGGGGGGATCTCGGTCAGCGCCTTGGTCGTGCGCGGCTGCTCGAGCGCGGCGGTGACGATGGCCGAGTCGGGCAGCACCCGGCCCGGGGCCAGGTCGGCCTCCCGCGCGAGCTCGTCGCGCAGCGTCCACAGCTCACGCACCACCGCCAGGCCGCGCAGCGAGCGCACCCGGTGGATGCCCGACGTGCGCCGCCACGGGTCGACGCGCGGCGGCGCCGGGGGAGCGGCGAGGATCGCGGCGAACTCCTCCTGCGCCCAGGGCAGCTTGCCGCTGCTCTCCAGCTCCGCGTAGAGCATGTCCCGCAGCTCGATGAGCACCTCGACGTCCAGCACGGCGTAGCGCAGCCAGTCCTCGGGCAGCGGACGGTGGGACCAGTCGGCCGCCGAGTGGCCCTTCTCCAGGCGCAGGCCGAGGACGTTCTCCACCATCGTGCCGAGGCCGACGCGCTCGTAGCCGAGCAGCCGCCCGGCCAGTTCGGTGTCGAAGAGCCTGCGGGGGACCAGGCCCAGCTCGGCCAGGCACGCGAGGTCCTGCGTGGCGGCGTGCAGCACGATCTCGGCGCCGTCCAGCGCGGCGTCCAGCCGCGACAGGTCGGGGCAGGAGATGGGGTCGATCAGCGCGCTGCCGGCCCCGGCGCGGCGCAGCTGGACCAGGTAGGCGCGGCCGCTGTAGCGGTAGCCGGAGGCGCGCTCGGCGTCGACGGCGACCGGGCCGGTGCCCTGGGCGAACGCCTGTACGGCCGCGGCGAGCGCGGCGGGGTCCTCGATGACCGGCGGGATTCCCTCGCGGGGCTCCAGAAGCGGCACTATCTCGGATGCGGGGATGATCTCTTCGTCGGTCACGTCCTGAAGGACTCCGGGTCTTCGCGACGCGCGGTCCGCGGCTGCAGGGCCGCGACGTCAGGTGGCAGGGGTGGGATGCCCGCGGCGAGGCAGATGAGGTCGCACCAGGCGGCGACGTGGGCCGACAGGTCCTCCTCCAGGGGGGACCACGAGGCCCGCAGCTCCAGCTCGGTGGTGACCGGGTCGTCGGCCTTGTTGCCGAAGCCCTCCGACACCGCGCGGGTGACGGTGCCGCCGGCGGCGGCGTACCGCGCCTGGTGGGAGTCCAGGGACTCGGTCAGCCAGCTCCACGCCACCGGGCCGAGCATCGGGTCGGAGGTGATCTCCGGCTCCATGTCGGCGCGCACGTAGGCGACCAGGCGGAAGGGGCCGTCCCACCCGCGCTGGCCGTCGGGGTCGAACAGCATGATCAGCCGGCCGACCGCGAGCTCGTCGTCGTCGCGGTAGACCGAGGCGCCGACCGCGCCGGAGTAGGGGGCCAGCCGCTGGGGGGCGGGGATGTCCTCCAGCTCGATCTCGGGCCTGACCTCGGTGGGACGCAGGCTTTCCAGCGCCCGCCGGAATGCGGCGGGGGCCGGTGGCGCGTCACCGATGGTCATGATGGCAGCGTAGGACGGAGCGGGCGGGGCCGGAAGCAGGGGGGTATGCGCGGAGGACACCGAAGGTGATCAAGCCGTCATCACCGGTGCGCCGCCACGCTCCATGGAGACCCGGTCGTGGCGCAGGTGGTGGCGGGGTTGCTCCTCGAACCCCTGCTCGCCGGCACGGAGCGCACAATGCACAGTGCGGTGCTCGGAGGAACTCCACATCGCGGTCATCGCGGGCCTTTCGTCGGGTCCCAAGATCGAGTGCTCGCACGGACAGGAGCGCGCGCCGCCGCCTGGCCGGCGCATCCCCGCGCGCGCCTTGTCCGTGAACTCGAGGGCTGGTCCGACGTTGACACGTCACGGCGACATTTCCCCGCAACGCGCTCGGCGTGTCCCGAAAGTGGTCACCGAATCAGCGCCGCGCGGTGATTTGGCGAGCATTTGAACCAGCCGTGACATGATCACGAACCTCGCGTGAGACGTACTGTACCTGCGCTTGGCCGCTGATTGGCGCGGTCGGCGGCCGTCCGGGCCGCAGACTGCCCCTACTGAACCAGACATATTGTACGGATCGCCACGTCGTTCACCATGACCGGACATCGGCCTGGTAGGTAACTTTTTCGCGGCAAACTTTGCCGTCGCCCTCCAGGAAGGCGGCGGACTTGTTTCCGCCGGGCCCGCCGACGCCGCCTTCAACGGCCGCGTGGCCCCTCCGACGGCCGCGTGGCCCCTGCGGTCGGCCGCCGGCCCCCTTCCGCGCGGCGCGGCCCCCCTGTTCCCCCGGCCGGGCGATGCTCCGACCACGTGACCGGCGTGGCACTCTGGTCAGGTGAATCCCGAGACCGCCGAGTCCCCGTTCATCCGCGCGTGCAGAGGTCTGCCCGTGCCGCACACGCCCGTCTGGTACATGCGTCAGGCGGGGCGCGCGCTGCCGGAGTACCGCGCCGTGCGCGCCGATGTGCCCATGCTCACGGCCTGCGCCACGCCCGACCTCATCGTGGAGATCACGATGCAGCCCGTGCGGCGCTACGGCGTGGACGCGGCGATCTTCTTCAGCGACATCGTCGTGCCGCTCAAGGCCATCGGCGTCGACCTGGACATCCAGCCCGGCGTCGGCCCCGTCGTCGCCGCCCCGATCAGGGACGCCGCCGCGGTCGCCGCGCTGCGCGACCTGTCGCCCGGCGACGTGTCCTACGTCACCGAGGCCATCGGCGCGCTGACCAAGGAGCTCGGCCCCACGCCGCTCATCGGCTTCGCCGGAGCCCCCTTCACGCTGGCGTCCTACCTCATCGAGGGCGGCCCGTCCAAGAACCACGACCACACCAAGGCCATGATGTACGGCGAGCCGGCGCTGTGGCACGCGCTCATGGACCGCCTCACCCAGATCACGCTGGCCTACCTGCGGGTCCAGGCGGACGCCGGCGCCTCGGCCCTCCAGCTGTTCGACTCCTGGGTCGGCGCGGTGGCCCCCGACGACTACCGCGAGTTCGTCCTGCCCTACACCAGCCGCATCTTCGCCGGCCTGGCCGACCTCGACGTTCCGCGCATCCACTTCGGCGTGGGCACCGGAGAGCTGCTCGGGTTGCTCGGCGAGGCCGGCGCGGACGTGGTCGGCGTCGACTGGCGCGTCCCCCTGGACGAGGCCGCGCGCCGGGTCGGCGAGGGCAAGGCCCTGCAGGGCAACCTCGATCCGGCCATCCTGTTCGCCCCCTTCGAGGTCGTCGAGCGGCGCGCCCGCGACATCCTCGCGCGGGGGCGGGCGGCGGCCGGCCACGTGTTCAACCTCGGCCACGGCGTGCTCCCCACGACCGACCCCGACCAACTCACCCGCCTCACCGACCTCGTCCACGAAGCCTCAACCCGCTGACCGCGTCCCCGAGCGCCGGGCCCGGTGACCGCGTCCTCGAGCCCTGGGCCTGGTGACCGCGTCCTCGAGCCCTGGGCCTGGTGACCGCGTCCTCGAGCCCTGGGCCCGGTGACCGCGTCCTCGAGCCTTTGGCGCTCTCCCCGCCTCGGCTGGACCTTCCTGCGGCGCCGAGGCGGCGAGTCGCAGAGCGGCGGGTCCGGCGCCGTCGTGCGGCGGGTGACCGGTGCACGTTCGCGGGTCACCGCACTATTCAGGCCGGCCGGGCTCGCCGGAGTGCGGAGGGTGTCCCTGGCCGGCGGGGCCGGAGAAGGGCCATACAGGGCGGTCGGCGAGCGGGGCCTCACCCTCCGGCGTCTCCCGGGTCTCCGGCGTCTCAGAGAGGGCCGGGGGCTCCGGTCTCTCCGGGGAGTTCTGGGACTCGGGCGACGGGTTCCCGGGGAGGGTGTGCTCCGGCGGCGCGCCGGGGTGGGGCGTGGGCGGGACGGCCACGCCGGGGCCGTCATCGCCGCCGCGCCCCCGGCGCAGCGCCCTGATCCCCCGGCGGGCGCCGACGTACGCCGCCCACAGCACGGCGAGCACCGCCAGCCACGGCAGCAGCGCTCCGAAGACCGCGAGGCCGACCCGCACCGTCTGCTTGAGCGTCGTCCACCCCGACCGCAGGCCGGTGAAGAAGTTCGGCGGCTGGGGCTTCGGCCGGTGCACCAGGGGCTCCCGGCGCACCGGCCCCTCCACGTGCAGGGTGAGCGTGCCGTCGGCGACGCGCGTGGCGAGGCTGCGCTGGCGCGCCTGCAGGGCTTCCAGGTCGGCCTCGCGGCCGGAGATCTCCCGCTCGACCTTGAGCACCTCCGAGACGTTCTTCGCCTTCTTCAGCAGAGAGCGGAGCTGGTCCAGGCCCGCCTTGGCCGACTTCACGCGGCTGCCGACGTCGGCGATCTCCTCGGTGACGTCCTCGGTGGACAGGCGCAGCGACACGCGGGTGCCCAGTTCTCTGCCGAGCCGGTCGGTCACCGTCGCGTAGTGGTCCGGCGGGATCTTGAACACCAGGGTCGAGGTGTCCTGGCGCGCCAGGGCGGCCGCCTGCTCGCCGTCCAGCCGGCCCCCGGCGCCGGCGACGATCCGCTTGGCGGTGTCGGAGGCCGCGGTGACGTCCTTCACCCGCACCGTCATCTCGCCCGTGTACACGATCGCCCGCGGGCCGGCCTGGGGCGCGTCGGGAGTGGGGGCCGCCTTCTGCGGCGCCACCTTCGTGGAGTCGCCGGCCTGGCCGGCCACGCCTTCGTCCCTCTGAACGGGTGCGACCGCCGGTGCGCCGGCCGCGTCCGTCGAGGAGCCCGAGCCCCCGCAGCCCGACAGGGCGATGGCCGCCGCCGCCAGGGCCGCCGCGAGGGCCGGGCGGCATCGTAATCTGCTCATGTCATGGTTGACGACGCGGCCTCTCGGCGGGTTTGACGTGCCGCGTCACAATGCCGTCACGGTCTCGACAAGGGGCCCGCCGGAGCCGCGGCCCGCACCGGCGGTGCCGGAGGGTAACGTCTGGGGGCATGGAACCTACTCGGCGGCACGTCGTGGTCGTCGGCGGGGGCATCGCGGGGCTGGCCGCGGCCTTGCACCTCCGCCAGGAGGACGGCGACGTTGCGGTCACCGTGCTCGAAGGCGCCTCGCGCATCGGCGGCAAGCTGCACGCCTCGCAGGTCGCGGGCTTCCCGGTGGACGAGGGCGCGGAGGCCATGCTGGCCCGGCGTCCGGAGGGCAAGGAGCTGGCGCGCATGGCCGGCGCCGGCGGCGATCTGGTCCATCCCGCCTCTGTGGGAGCGTCCATCTACAGCAGGGGAGCGCTGCGGCCGATGCCCAAGGGGCAGGTCATGGGCGTTCCCTCCGACCTCGCCGAGCTGGCCCGCTCCGGGGTCCTGTCGCCCGGCGGCCTGGTCCGGGTGCCGTTCGACCAGGTGCTGCCCGCGACCCTGATCACCTCCGACGTCTCGGTGGCCGCCTACATCCGGGCCCGCATGGGCGGAGAGGTCCTCGACCGCCTGGTCGAGCCGCTGCTCGGCGGCGTCTACGCCGGGCGCGCCGAGATGCTCTCGCTGGACGCCACCATGCCCGCCGTCGCCACGGCGGCCCGCACCGAGCGCTCCCTGCTCCAGGCGGCCCGCGCCATCGCCGCGAAGGCCCCCAAGGACGCCGGCCCGGTGTTCACGACACTGAGAGGCGGCATGGGCGGCCTGCCCGAGGCGGTCGCCGCGGCGTCCGGCGCCGAGGTGCGCACCGGCGTCATGGTGCGCGAGCTGAGCCGCACGCGCGCCGGTTGGCGCCTGGTGACCGGCCCGGCGCGCGCCCCCGAGATCGTCGAGGCCGACGCGGTGATCCTCGCGGTGCCCGCGCCGGCGGCCGGCCGGCTGCTGTCCGGCGAGGTGCCCAAGGCCGCCGCCGAGCTGTCGCGGGTGGAGTACGCCAGCATGGCGATCGTCACCCTGGCCTATCCGCGCGCGGCCTTCCCCGAGCAGCCCTCCGGCAGCGGCTACCTGGTGCCGCCGGTCGAGGGCCGGGCCGTCAAGGCCGTGACCTTCAGCACGGTCAAGTGGCCCCATCTGGCCGAGGCCGATCCCGGCGTGCTGGTGCTGCGCTGCTCCATCGGCCGGTTGGGCGAGGAGGCCGTCCTGCAGCGCGACGACGGCGAGCTGGTCGCCCTGGCCATGACCGAGATGGCCGAGGTCATGGGCGTTCGCGGGCTGCCGCTCGACACCCGGGTGACCCGCTGGGGCGGCGCACTGCCGCAGTACGAGGTGGGCCACCTCGACCGCGTGGCGCGCATCCGCGCCGCCGTGGCCGTCCAGCCGGGCCTGGCCGTGTGCGGCGCGGCCTACGACGGGGTGGGCATCCCCGCCTGCGTCGCCTCCGCGCGCGCGGCGGCGGCGAGCATCCTCGCGCACCTGCGGGAGGAGCGCGGGGGAGAATGGCGTGAGGACCAGCCGGCGGCCGGCACCCGCTGAGGTGCCGCGCCGGTCAGAGCATTCGACGGAAGCGAGCGTGGACTTGTGAGTGAGGAGCGGACGCGGCCCAAGGCGCGCGATCTCAACGAGGTGATCCGCTACACCATGTGGTCGGTCTTCCGGGTGCGCGAGGAGCTGCCCGGTGAGCGGCAGGATCTGGCGCACGAGGTCGAGGCCCTGTTCGCCCAGGCCGCCGAGAAGGACGTGGTGACCCGCGGCGCCTACGAGGTGGCCGGGTTCCGCGCCGACGCCGACTACATGTTCTGGTGGCACGCGCCCACCGCCGAGGACCTCCAGGAGGTCTACGGGCGGTTCCGCAGGACGTCCCTGGGCCGGGCCAGCGAGCCGGTGTGGTCGGCGATGGCCCTGCACCGGCCCGCCGAGTTCAACAAGTCGCACATCCCGGCGTTCCTGGCCGAGGAGGAGGCGCGCGGCTACGTCTGCGTCTACCCGTTCGTGCGCTCGCTGGAGTGGTACCTGCTGGAGGACGCCGAGCGCCGCAGGATGCTCGCCGAGCACGGCGCGCTCGCCCGGGGGTACCCCGACGTGCGGGCCAACACCGTCTCGTCGTTCGCGCTGAACGACTACGAGTGGATCCTCGCCTTCGAGGCCGACGAGTTGCACCGCATCGTCGATCTGATGCGCGCCCTGCGGGCCTCCGACGCCCGGCGGCACACCCGCCTGGAGGTGCCCTTCTACACCGGCACCCGCAAGCCGGTCGGAGAGCTGCTGACCGCCCTCCCATAAGCCTGCATAGCCGGACAATCGCGACATCTGTCACTCAAGCCTCAAAGGACACATCTGTTACTTTTGGGGAACAACCGCCGCGAGGATGCGATCTTTGGCATACTCGTGGGGATTCCCGTGTCGAAGTGAGGCAGAGGGTGACCAGGGGCAAGAGTCTGGCACGGTCCAGGCGAGGGGGGCACCGGCGGCGCAAGGCCCGCCGTGCGCGCGTTCTCGAGGGTTTCTTAGGGTTGGCCGCCGTCACGGTGGGGGCCCTGGCGGTCGGTGCGGTGTTCCTGCGGCCGGACGGCGGCCAGGCCGTCGCCGGCCTGGCGCCGCCCCCGCCGCGGGTGGCGGCGGCGCCTCCCCCCGCGCCGGTGGAGTCCGGTGGCGGCTCCCAGGCCAGGGCCGCCGGAGCCAAGGCCAAGAAGGCCCGCGACCCGGCCAAGACGGCGTCGGGTCCCTCCGAGCACACCGACGCCAAGGCGGTGAGCTACTTCAAGCAGCGCTGGGTGGACGACAAGGCGATCAAGCGCATCACCGACATCAGGACCGTCGGGAAGTACCTGCGCATCTACACCGACCTGCCGGAGTCGGCGCACGACTCCAAGCCGGCGATCGACCTGTGCAAGCGCGGGCTGGAGTACCTCGTGCAGGAGGTCGGGGACGAGCACCCCGTGGTCTTCGTGCAGGCGGAGTTCGGTCAGAACGGCAACCCGGTGCTGGCCAACATCATCGGCGCGGGCGACAAGTCGTGCCGGCTCACCCATCCCGCTCCGGACTGAGCGGTGTCCGCTCTGCCCGGGGGCGGAGGCCGCCGCACCCGCACGCGCGTCCGGCCGCAGACCGCGCAGCGCTGTGTGACCACCTGGCCGATGGTCTCGATCGTCTCCCACCTGTGACGAAGGTGCACACGGCTCCCGCACGAACCCCGACCCGGGCCCGCGCGAAGGCGTGAGCCCGGGATGGGTCTACCCGTACGGCGGCATGACCACTCGCTGACGGTGACATTCCGCTGGCATTCCGTGACGAATGCGGGCATATGCGACGAGTCGCGGGAGCCGGCGATCGGTCAGGAGTCGGCGGGGACCAGCCGCAGGGACACGGAGTTGATGCAGTAGCGGTCGTCGGTGGGCGTCGCGTACCCCTCGCCGTGGAAGACGTGCCCGAGGTGGGAGTCGCAGCGGGCGCAGCGGACCTCGACCCGTGACATGCCCAGAGAGTGGTCCTCGATCAGGGTGACGGCCTCGGACTCCGACGGCTCGAAGAACGACGGCCACCCGCAGTGCGAGTCGAACTTGGTGTCGGAACGGAACAGCTCGGCTCCGCAGGCGCGGCAGGAGTAGACCCCCTCGGCCTTGGTGTCGACGTACTCGCCGGTCCACGGGCGCTCGGTGCCCGCCTGACGCAGTACGCGGAACTCCTCGGGGGACAGCTGGACGCGCCAATCGGCCTCGCTCTTGACCACCTTTTCCATGCCCCAAGCCTATGCGGGCTCCGGCGATGGGGATCGCGCGGACCGAGGACGTAAGCACTTCGTCAGCGGCCCTCGGGGCGCGCCCGCCCGCCCCGGTTCCTGTCGGTGGCGCGGGGTACGGTCGAAGGCATGGCGTCGCCGTTCATCGAGCTCAACGTCGGGGGCCGGACCGTCAAGGTCACCAACCCGGACAAGGTCTACTTCCCTGACATTGGTGCGACCAAGCGCGAGCTGGTCGAATACTACGTGTCGGTCGGCGAGGGCGCCCTGCGCGCGCTCAGAGACCGGCCCACCTACCTCAAGCGCCACCCCGACGGCGTGCTGACCGAGGCCATCTACCAGAAGCGCGTCCCGCCCCGGCACCCCGACTGGCTGCAGACCGTCACGGTGCGCTTCCCGAGCGGGCGCAGCGCCGACGCTCTGCGGGTGACCGAGGTCGCCGCCATCGCCTACTGCGCCAACCTCGGCACCATCGACTTCCACCCCTGGCCCACCCGCGCCGACGACGTCGAGCGCCCCGACGAGCTGCGCATCGACCTCGACCCCCAGCCGGGCACCGGCTTCGAGGACGCCCGGGCGACGGCGTTCGCCGTGCGGGAGGTCCTCGACGAGCTCGGCATGCGCGGCTTCCCCAAGACCTCCGGCACGCGCGGCATCCACATCAACGTGCGCATCGAGCGCCACTGGTCGTTCACCGAGGTGCGCCAGAGCGCCATCGCCCTCGCCCGCGAGGTCGAGCGCCGCCGTCCCGACCTCACCACCACGGCCTGGTGGAAGGAGGAGCGCGGCGAGAAGGTCTTCATCGACTACAACCAGAACGCCCGCGACCGCACCATCGCCAGCGCCTACTCCGTCCGGGCCAGGCCGCACGCCCCGGTCTCGACGCCGGTCACCTGGGAGGAGCTGGCGCAGGTCGATCCGCGCGACTTCGACATCCGCACCGTCCCCCCGCGCTTCGCCGAGCTCGGCGACGTGCACGCCGAGATCGACGACCGGGCCTTCTCCATCGAGCCGCTGCTCGAGTGGTACGCCAAGGACGAGCGCGGCGACATGCCCTACCCGCCCAACTACCCCAAGATGCCCGGCGAGCCCAAGCGCGTCCAGCCCAGCAAGGCGAGGCCCGAGGGGGAGCGGCCCGGGGCGGGCTGATCCGCCGCGCCCGCACGCGGCCGGCCGCCGTCCGGAAGGGACGGCGGCCGGAGCATGAGGCCCGAGTTGTGAGGCCCGAGTTGTGAGGCCCGAGTTGTGAGGCCCGAGCTGTGAGGCCCGAGCTGTGAGGCCCGAGTTGTGAGGCCCGAGTTGTGAGGCCCGAGCTGTGAGGCCCGAGCTGTGAGGCCCGAGCTGTGAGGCCCGGGCGGGTCACCAGTTGGCGGGCAGGCCCGGGGTGGTGGGGGGCAGCGGCCGGTTCGGCGGGTGGATGACGTAGACCACGCCGCGGCTGCTGGAGCCGCGCAGCCAAACGTTCTCGAAGTTCGCCCTCGGATAGACGTGGCGCACCGCGTCGTCGTTCGGCGAGGCAGGGTCGTTGGCGATCACGTCACCGGTCGCGGTGAAGCCGATGATCACCATGAGGTGGCCGTTGGTGCTGTACCCGGCGCCGGGCAGCTCCTCCTTCTTGAACGACTGGGAGGTCACGACGGGGATGCCCGCGGCGATCAGGCGCTCCATCTCGGTGAGCGAGCGCAGCCGGGTGACGAACCCCTCCATGCCGTACCGGCCGGCGTAGGCGGTGTTGAACGGCCAGTTGCCGGCGCCCTCGTAGTCGTGGTCGTAGGTGTACCGGGCGGCGTAGTCGACCTCGGGGTCGGGGTCGGCGGGGTCCACCCAGGCGGTGTCCTGCGCGCTCGGCCACTTGCCCCAGTAGCCGAGGACCATGGTGGTGGAGGTCGGGCTGCACCAGGCCTCCCCGCCGCCGTCCCACTCGGGGTAGTGGCCGGCGTGGACGTTCTGCGAGCGGCGCGGCACGTTCAGCTCGACGCCCCAGGCGGCGCCGCCGGGGCTGACCGGCACGGTGGCGCGGTCGGGCGCGGCCGAGGCCATCGCGCCGAGCGCCCGCACCTTCGGCACCACGTGGGAGCCCGGCGTGCGGTACAGCGTGAGGCGAAGCTGGTAGCTCGTGATCGGCCGGTCGTCGGCGGCGACGAAGGTGTCCACGGAGACGTAGCCGTTGTCGTCGCCCTGGCTCGGCACCGAGGTGCGCAGGATGTCGCCCTCGGCGTAGGACCAGCGCCCGAGCACGTACCACTTGGTCTGGCCGGTGGAGTTACGGCCGCGCATCTCGACCTGCAGCCAGCTCCCGGCGGGGACGTCGGCGTTCCACGAGGCGACGGCCTCGGTGGCGGCGAAGCCGATCTGCCGCTCCGTGCCGGTCCACCGGGCGTACTCCCACGTCTTGGTGCCCAGGGCGTCGGTGTAGACGGTGGTCCCCACGGGGCGGGCGAAGGACAGCGTCCTGCCGGGGGCGACGCCCTCGGCCCTGCCCTGGTGGAAGGAGGCTCGCTGGTAGGTCACGTCCACCGCGGCGGGGGCGGGCCCGCTCCCGGCCATGGCGGGGCTCGCGGAACCCGCGGTGAAAAGGACGGCGGACAGGGATGTGCTAAGGAGGGTGGAGAGGAACCTGGTCAGCACGCGCATGGGCTCACCTTGCCTGTCGGTCGGTTGGCCGCCGACGGTAGATCCTTTGACCGCCGCTCGCATCGGATGGTTTACGTATGAGTAGACAAAGGTGACGTCCTGGCCACATCGCCGGCGCCGGCGTGCCGCATCAGGGCCGCCGGGGTCTCACTCGCTCTCGACCGGAGGGGTCGTCACGGCCGCGCCGGCGGCCACGTCGGCGTGCCGCGACATCGTGGCGGCGGCGCGGCGAACGGCGCCCACCGGGACGGCGGGCACGAGCTTGTCCAGGAAGGCGTACCGGCGGGCCAGCGAGTCGATGTAGGCGCCGCTGTGGCCACTGGCGGCGGCGGCCCGCACGTCGTGCCACCAGTCGGCGATGTCCCCCCAGCCGGGGGCGGCGAGCGAACCGCCGAACTGCTGCACGGCGAGGGCCGAGCAGACCCCGGCGAAGGACAGGCGGTCGGCCAGCGGCCAGCCCGACAGCGTGCCGAGCACCAGGCCGGCCCCGAAGACGTCGCCCGCGCCCGTCGGGTCGAGCGCGGTCACCCGCAGCGCCGGAGCGTAGGCCTCCTCGCCGGTGGTGGAGTCGATGGCCATCGCGCCGTTGGCCCCGTCGGTCACCACCGCGAGCGGCACCCGGTCGGCGATGGCGTACAGCGCCTCGCGCGGGGTCTCGGTGCCGGTGTACGCCATGGCCTCGACGGCGTTGGGCATGAAGGCGTGGCAGACCGACAACTGGTCGAGCACCGAGGCCGACCAGGTCTCCGAGGGGTCCCAGCCGACGTCGGCGAAGATCAGCGCGCCGTCCTTGCGCGCGAGGTCGGCCCAGGTGCACGCCTCGTCGTCGCCGAGCGGCTCCTCCAGCGACAGCGGCGCGATGACGGCCCGCGAGCGGGGCGGGCGGCCGATCATCTGCGTCGGCGGCATGGGCGCGGGGTGGCCGTGGGTGACCATGCTGCGGTCGCGGTTGACGGCCATCGAGACGGTCACGGGGGAGTGCCACCGCTGGAACCGGCGCGAGCGCGACAGGTCGACCGACTCCTGCTCCGACAGGATGCGCCAGTTGAAGTCGGCGTAGTCGTCGTCGCCGAACGCGGCGGCCATCGAGGTGCGCAGCCCGAGCCGGCTGGAGGCGATGGCGAGGTTGGCGATGCCGCCCGGGCACGACCCCATGCCCTCGGCCCACACCTCGGTGCCGGCGGCCGGCATGGCCTGCAGGCCGGTGAAGACGATGTCGAGGAAGACGGTGCCCGCCGTGAACACGTCGAACTCGGGCCCCTCCGGGCCGCGTTGGTCGGCTAGCGGATCGTATGCCTGGACTGACACGGTGGTGCTCCCCCTCGACGTGCGAAGATGTGCGCACTCTCGCATGTTTCGCCCACCCAGATCAAGGGTGATCAAGCCGGTGCCCGCCCGTGCGGCTCGCCGTTCCCGCAGGTCGCGGCCCTGAAGCACCCGGTGAGGATGCCCGCCGCCCCGGCGGGTCAGGCGCCGGCCCGGCCCGCCCTGGCGGCGCCGCGCGGCGTCGGGCGGACCGGCAGGGCCGCTCGGTTCTCGGGCGGCGCCGCGCGGCGTCAGGCGGACGGGTCCAGCCGCCCGATCATCCAGCGGCACCATTCGGCGCGGTGGCGTTCGTAGCTCAGGCCGCACCACAGGGCCGCGTAGTTGCCGAAGGTCGGATCGCCGGGGTCGGGGACGCCCGCGAACCCCGCCCGCTGCCCTTCGTACTGGGCGATGCGCTCCTCGTGCAGCAGGAGCTGGGCGCGGAACAGCTCGGCCATCTCGGCGGGGTCGGCGAGCCAGGACGCGTAGGTCTTCAGCACCAGCTCATCACGCTCGGTGCGGGCGCGCGGCGGCTCGGTGACCCAGTCGCGCAGCGCCGCCCGGCCCTCGGGGGTCAGGTGGTAGACCTTCTTGCCCTGCGGCCCGGGCCCGTGCTCGGCCTCGAACCGCACCAGGCCGTCGGCGAGCAGCTTCTGCAGGTCGGTGTGGATCTGGCTGTGGCGGGCCGTCCAGAAGTAGCCCACCGGGCGGTTCATGACGGCGGTGAGCTCGTAGCCGGTCCTCGCGTCCTTGGCGAGCGCGGCCAGGATCGCGAAACCAAGTGTTGATGGCATCGCACCCCGAGTGTAGTGTGCGGCACTATGTCAGTTCAGACATAGAGCGAGATGGTGGTGGTCATGCGAGCGATCGTCGGGCTGGCGGCAGTGGTCATGGCGCTGAGCGCGTGCGGGGGCGAGACGGGCGAGACGGGCGCGACCGGTGCGACGGCCGCGGGTGGGCGGGGCGCGAGCGCCGGTCCATCGGCGTCCGGGACGCCCGCCGCCACGCCGTCGGCGGCGCCCGCTCCCACGCTCTCCCCGTCCCCGAAGCGCCCGCTCCCCAAGGGGCCGAACCTGTCGGGGTGCTACACCAGGGACGACGGGAAGATCTTCACCTACGGCAAGGAGAAGTTGCCCGGCGTCGTCATGGGCAAGGGCGCCACCGGAGTGGTGATCTCCTACGAGCGCGGCGGCAACGCCTGCACCTGGCGGCCACTCGCCGACCGGCTGGTCTCGGCCGGCTACCGCGTGCTGCTCTACGCCCGCGATCTGGAGGCCATTCCCGAGGACAACATCGTGGACATGGCCAGGCGGCTGGACAAGGAGCGCGGTGTCGGGCGCATCGTCCTGGCCGGCGGCTCGATGGGCGGCACGCTGTCGGTGAGCGCGGCGCTGAAGCTCGGGGACCGCGTCGCGGCCGTGGTCGCCCTGGCGGGCCCGCCGCTTCCCGAGGAGGCGGCCCGCCTGAGGGTCCCGTTGCTGCAGATCGCCGGCGTCTACGACGGCGACCGCGCCAAGCGCATGCGCGAGTCCGACGACGCGGCCGTCCTGGCGCCCGACCGGCAGGTCGTCGTCGTCCCGGACGAGTCGGCGCACGCCTCATCGCTCTTCGAGACCCCGCACGGGCCCCAGGTGCTCGACATGATCATGGCGTTCGTGAACCGGCACGGGACCTGACCCGGCCGGACGGCCGCCGGCCAGGGGCGCCCGCCGGGACGCAGGGTGACCGGTGGGCGGGTGGAAATAGCGCGCCGGAGCGTCCGGAGAACGGGACAAATGCGTACATGCCGGGTACATAGCCGGGAGGGACGGCGACGGGAGGGCTGCTTACCAGACGACTCGCTTTCCACGTGGGAGGCAGCAGAACTATGGGGAGCGGCGAGCGGCCCGCGCTGCGGGTCGATCTTCTGGGAGGCTTCCGCCTCCTGGCCGGAGGGGAACAGGTGACGGTCTCGGGTGGCACCGAGCGCCTGGTGTCGTTCACCGCCCTCTGCGGTCAGGCGGTGCCCCGCACGCTGCTGGCGGGCACGCTGTGGCCCGACCGGCCGGAACGGCGGGCGCAGGCCAGCCTGCGCTCCGCGCTGGCGCGCCTGGAGGCCGCGGGCCGGCTGGTCCTGGACATCGGCTCCACCGAGGTGCGGCTGAGCCCGGCCGCCGGCGTCGACATCGGCGAGGCGCGCGCCCTGGCCCGGCGCGTCCTGGACCCGGGCGGGCGGCCGGCCGGCGCGGACCTCAGCGCCGCCGCCGTGGAGGCCCTGTCGGTGGACCTGCTGCCCGGCTGGTACGACGACTGGGTGGTCCGCGAGGCCGAGGAGTGGCACCAACTGCGCCTGCACGCCCTGGAGGCCCTCGCCGACGACTTCGTCGAGGCCGGCAGGTTCGCCGACGCCGTCGCCGCCGCGGGGACGGCCGTGCGCGCCGAGCCCCTGCGCGAGAGCGCCCACGCGGCGCTGATTCGCGCTCACCTGGCCGAGGGCAACCAGGCGGAGGCCCTGCGCGTCTTCGAGCGCTACGAGCGCCTGCTGTCCTGCGAGCTCGGCCTGCGCCCGACCCCGCTGGTCGCCGACCTGGTCGCCGGCCTGCGCGCGTCGCCCAGCGGTGAGGGGCGCGGTCATCCGCTCCGGCCGGCCGATCAGCGGGCCAGGATGTCGTCCAGGTTGTAGCCGACCGGGGTCTCGAGCTGGGCATAGGTGCACGACTCGGGGGTGCGGTCGGTGCGCCAGCGCCGGAACTGGGCGGTGTGCCGGAACCGGTTGCCCTCCATGTGGTCGTAGGCGACCTCGACCACCAGCCGGGGATCCAGCGGGACGAACGCGAGGTTCTTGCCCGCGCTCCACCGGGAGATCGCCCCGGGCATGCGCTGGGCGGTGTTCTCGTCCTGCGACGTCCACGAACTCCACGGATGCCCGCCCAGGTCCTCCAGCAGGTAGGGCTTGAGCTCCTCGATCAGCTCGGCGCGGCGCTTCATCGGGAACGACGCCGACACCCCCACGTGGTGCAGCACACCGGCCTCGTCGTACAGGCCGAGCAGCAGAGACCCGACGACCGGGCCCGACTTGTGCTCGCGGTAGCCGGCGACGACGCAGTCGGCCGTGCGCTCGTGCTTGACCTTGAACATCGTGCGCCGGTCGGGCTCGTAGGGCTGGTCGGTGCGCTTGACCACGATGCCGTCCAGTCCGGCGCCCTCGAACATCTCGAACCACTCGCCCGCGCGCTGGTCGCTGGCGGTGACGGGGGTGAGCCGGACGCGGTCGCCCGCGCCGGCCAGGGCCTCGGCGAGCCGGGCGCGGCGCTCACCGAACGGGGTGTCCATCAGGCTGTCGCCGCCGATCGCGAGCAGGTCGAAGGCGACGAACGAGGCGGGCGTGCGCTCGGCGAGCAGCTTGACCCGCGAGGCGGCCGGGTGGATGCGCTGCTGCAGCGCGTCGAAGTCGAGGATCTGGCCCTGCCGCAGGACGATCTCGCCGTCGACGACGCAGCGCTCGGGCAGCTCGCGCCGCGCCGCCTCGATGAGCTCGGGGAAGTAGCGGTTGAACGGCCGCTCGTTGCGGCTGCCCAGGTAGACGGTGTCGCCGTCGCGGAACACGATGCAGCGGAAGCCGTCCCACTTCGGCTCGTACAGCAGGGTGCCGTCCTGCGCGGGCAGGGCCTTGACGGCCTTGGCGAGCATCGGCGCCACCGGCGGCGGCACCGGCAGGTCCATGTCGGGCGGCGGCTCCGGCGGGGCGGGACGGCCGGGACGGCTCGGCTGTTCGGGGAGGGTCATTTCGGCTCCCGGGTGTACCTGCAGAACAGGAAGTCTTCTTCCGTGAGGACGTGCGCGAGGCGCAGGGGCACGTGGGAGGCGGGCCCGTTGAGGATGCGCGCGGAGTCGCCGCCGGTCAGAACCGGGCTGACGGTCAGGCACAGCTCGTCCACCAGTCCGGCCGCCGCGAGCTGCCCGTTGATCCTCGGCCCGCCCTCGCACAGGATGCGGCCGAGGCCGCGCTCGCGCAGCGAGGCCACGGCGAGGGACATGTCGACCCGCTCGTCGCCGGCCACGATCACCTCGGCGTGCCGTGCGGCCTCGTCGCGGCGGTCCTTGGGCGCGCGCTCGGTGGTGATCACGATCGTCCTGGCGTACGGCTCGGCCTCGGTGAACAGCGGACTGGCCAGGTCGAGGTCCAGGCGCCGGGTGATCACGGCGATGGGCGGGGAGAGCGGCCGTCCGACCCGCAGCTCGCGCCAGGACGGGCGCGGGCGGGCCGGCCCGTAGGCCTCGGTGCGCACGGTGGCGGCGCCGGCGAGCACCACGTCGGCCAGGCCGCGCAGCACGCCGAACAGGCGCCGGTCGCCCTTGCCTGACAGGCCCTCCGACACGCCTTTGAGCCAGGCGCCGCCGTCGGCGCCGGCCACCATGTTCAGGCGCAGGCACCCGGACCGGGGATAGGCGTAGGCGTGGGCGAGATCGACGTCGTCCGCGGGGCTGGGAAGGATGCGTCGCACGCTTCCTACCTTGGCACAAGGGGAACGCCGGGTCGCGGAGGGGGCGGCAAGGTCGCCGGAGCAATAGCTCGCCACATATAGCCATTTGTGAGACATGGGATGCGTAGCGTTACGCCGCCGGGCTCAGATGTAGGGGAGGAGGAACACGCGGCGGCGAATGGAGGGCCTGGTGCGGCTGGCGGCGGTGGCGATGTGGGTGGTGGCGGCAGGCCTGGGGGTCTATCTCCTGTGCCTGTGGCTGACCGGGGGAGGGCTGCGCCAGCAGAAGACCAAGGTGACCCGGTTCCCGGCCACTTTGGTCTTCCTGCACCCCGCCTTGGGAGTCTGCTCGCTGGCCTCGTGGCTGGGCTTCCTGGTCAGCGGGCGTCATGGCTACCTGTGGCTGTCGCTGAGCCTGCTGTGCGCGGCCCTGCTGCTCGGCTTCACCATGTTCACCCGCTGGATCGGCGGCGGGCGGCACGCCAAGGGCGCCGAACAGCGTTTTCCCGTCATCGCCGTGCTCCTGCACGGCCTCGCGGCGCTGGCGACCTTCGTGCTGGTGCTGCTCACCGCCGCGACGCTCTAGGCGCGCCCCGGACGGGCGGCGCCGCCCCCGGCGGTCAGGAGCCGGCGGTGGCGCGCAGGATCTGCATGGACCGGCTGGTGACGGCGACCAGGGCGCCGGGCAGGTGCAGGGCGTGGGAGGGGGTGCGCAGGTCGACGCGCTCTTCGGCGGTGTCCAGGACGGGCCGCCAGCCGGGGCCGAACTCGCCGCCGGGCAGGGCGAAGGTGATGTTCTCGTGGTGGGCGTTGACCAGCAGCAGGAAGGAGTCGTCGCTGATGCGCTCGCCCCGCGGCCCCGGCTCGCTGATCGCCTCGCCGTTGAGGAACACCGCCATCGCCTTGCCGAAGCCGCTGTGCCAGTCGCCCGAGGTCATCTCCTTGCCCGACGGCGTCAGCCACACGATGTCGCGGACGTCGCCCTCGGGCACCCGGCCAAGGAAGAACCGCCGGCGCCGGAACACCGGATGCCGCTTGCGGAACGTGGCGAGGGCGCGGACGAAGTCGAGGAGCTCGGGCTCTGACCGCAGCAGCGACCAGTCGACCCAGGACACCTCGTTGTCCTGGCAGTAGGCGTTGTTGTTGCCGAGCTGCGTGCGGCCGATCTCGTCGCCGTGCAGCAGCATGGGCACGCCCTGCGACACGAACAGCGTGGTCAGCAGGTTGCGGCGCTGGCGGCGGCGCAGCCGGACGATCGCGGGGTCCTCGACCGGCCCCTCGGCCCCGCAGTTCCAGGAGCGGTTGTCGTCGGTGCCGTCGCGGTTGTTCTCGGCGTTGGCCTCGTTGTGCTTGTGGTCGTAGGAGACCAGATCGGTCAGGCTGAAGCCGTCATGGCAGGTGACGAAGTTGATGGAGGCGACCGGGCGGCGTCCGCTGTTCGCGTACAGGTCGGAGGAGCCGGCCAGGCGCGAGGCGAACTCGGGCAGCCCCGACGGGCTGCCCCGCCAGAAATCGCGCACGCTGTCGCGGTACTTGCCGTTCCACTCGGTCCACAGGGGCGGGAAGTTGCCCACCTGGTAGCCGCCCGGACCGACGTCCCACGGCTCGGCGATGAGCTTGACCTGGGAGATCACCGGGTCCTGCTGGATCAGGTCGAAGAAGGCCGACAGGCGGTCCACGTCGTGCAGCTCGCGGGCCAGCGCGGCGGCCAGGTCGAAGCGGAAGCCGTCGACGTGCATCTCCATGACCCAGTAGCGCAGCGAGTCCATGATGAGCTGCAGCGCGTGGGGCGAGCGGACGTTCAGGGAGTTGCCGCAGCCGGTGTAGTCGAGCAGCAGGCGACGGTCGGAGTCCAGCAGCCGGTAGTAGGAGGCGTTGTCGATGCCGCGGTAGGCCAGCGTGGGGCCCATGTGGTCGCCCTCGGCGGTGTGGTTGTAGACCACGTCGAGGATGACCTCGATGCCGGCCTCGTGCAGGGCCTTGACCATCCCCTTGAACTCCAGCACCTGCTCGCCGCGCTGGCCCGCGCTCGAGTAGGCGTTGTGCGGGGCCAGGAAGGCGATGGTGTTGTAGCCCCAGTAGTTGGTCAGGCCGCGCGCCACCATCGCGTGCTCGGGCACGAACTGGTGCACCGGCATCAGCTCGACGGCCGTCACGCCGAGGCTCACCAGGTGGTCGATCACCGAGGGGTGTGCCAGGCCGGCGTAGGTGCCGCGCTGCTCGCGGGGCACGTCGGGGTGGCGCATGGTGAGCCCGCGCACGTGCGCCTCGTAGATCACCGTCTCGTGGTACGGGGTGCGCGGCGGGCGGTCGTCGCCCCAGTCGAAGAACGGGTTGACCACCACGTTCTTCGGCATGTACGGCCCGCTGTCGTCGGTGTTGCGCCGGGACGGGTCGGTGAACTGGTAGGCGTACAGCGACTGGTCCCAGCGGACCTCGCCCTCGATCGCCTTGGCGTAGGGGTCGAGCAGCAGCTTGCTCGGCTCGCAGCGGTGCCCGGCGGCCGGGTCGTAGGGCCCGTGCACGCGGTAGCCGTACCGCTGGCCGGGCATGATGCCGGGCAGGTAGCCGTGCCAGACGAAGCCGTCGACCTCGGGCAGGTCGACGCGGCTCTCCTGACCGGCGTCGTCGAAAAGGCAGAGCTCGACCCGCTCGGCGACTTCGGAGAAGAGCGAGAAGCTCGTACCCACGCCATCCCAGGTGGCGCCCAGAGGGTACGGCTCACCAGGCCAGACCTCACGCATGTAGCCTCATTGTGGTCGTGGAACGTTTCGCGGTGCAGCTTGATCGCGCGGCTCGTTGCTCTGTCGTGATCCGGGCTCCCGTGATCTCCTCTCGTCCGGGGGCTCCGCCGCCGCAGACCTGGATGCTTGCGTTCCGGCTCTACCGTCGATTTTAGGGCCGCGCGTCTGATTTACCAGATCTTTCCGGCCACATGGGGGGCTGGCGGCCGACGGTGGTGAGGGTGCCGCCGGAAGCTCCATCAACATACTGCAAATCGGTCAAATGTGGACATGTCCGCTGTAAAGGTTTACTTTACGTTGAAAACGGATGCCGGACATGCCGGGACATGGCGAGGCCCCCGCGCGGCCGTCGCGCGGGGGCCGTGGGCCGTCCGGTCAGGCGACCAGCTCGGCGTTGAGCGAGATGGTGGTGCCGGCCAGCGCCTTGCTCACCGGGCAGTTGGCCTTGGCGGTCTCGGCCGCGGTCTGGAAGTCCTCCGCGGAGATGCCCGGCACCTGCGCCCGCACCGACAGCACGATGCCGGTGATGCCCTCGCCCGGCTGGAAGGTCACATCGGCCCTGGTCTCCAGCTCCTGCGGCGGCGTGCCCGCCTGGGCGAGCGCGTGCGACAGCGCCATGGAGAAGCAGGAGGAGTGCGCGGCCGCGATCAGCTCCTCGGGGCTGGTCTTGCCGCCCGCCTCCTGTGAGCGCGAGGCCCAGGTGACGTCGAAGGTTCCAACGCCGGAGGTGTTGAGGGAGACGGAGCCGTAGCCGTCGAGCAGCGCGCCCTTCCACTGCGTCGTCGCGGTACGTGTGGTCGCCATGGCGATCTTCCCTTTCAACGCTGAGATGGTTACATGCCCGAACCTACACGCGCGCCTGGTGCGCGCGGTGCTCGGCTCGGACCAAGTCCTCCACCTCGGCGCGCAGCGCCAGGAACGCGGGCGACCGCTTCACGGTGAGCGGCCGCTCGGCGGGCAGCCCGACTGTGAGGTCGCGGGCGATCCGGCCGGGGTCGCAGGACAGCACCAGCACCCTCCGGCCGAGGAAGACCGCCTCCTCGACGTCGTGGGTGACCATGATCACGGTGGTCGGCTCCTCCTGCCACATCTGGCGGACGAACAGCTGCATGTCCTCCTTGGTCTGCACGTCCAGCGCCCCGAACGGCTCGTCCAGCAGCAGCACGCGCGGAGAGCAGGCGAGGGCCCGGGCGATCGCCACGCGCTGCTGCTGCCCGCCCGACAGCCTCCCGGGCAGCGCGCCGGCCAGGTGGGACAGCCCGACCTCCGCCAGCAGCCGGCCCACCCGCTCCTCGCGCAGTGCGCGCGGCAGCCCCAGCGACTCCAGCCCGAACGCGACGTTGCGCGCGACGCTGCGCCATGGATACAACGACGCCGTCTGGAACACCAGGCCGCGCTCGGGGCCCGGCCCGGTGACCTCCTCGCCGTCCAGCAGCACCCGGCCGGACGTCGGGCGGGTCAGTCCGGCGATCAGCGAGAGCAGCGTCGACTTGCCCGACCCGCTGGCTCCCACCACGCAGACGAACTCCCCGGGCGCGACGGTGAGGTCGAGATCGGCCAGCACCGGCCGCCCGGGCGCGAACTCCTTGCCGACCGACTCAAGGCGCAGCGTCACGCGGCCCACCTCCCGACCCGTGCGCGCAACAGCCGGAGCAGGACGTCGATGGCCAGGCCGATCAGGCCGATCACCACGAGGATCGCGAAGATCCGGTCGGTCTGCAGGAACCGCTGCGCGCGGATGACGCGGTACCCGAGCCCGGAGGTGGCCGCGATCAGCTCGGCCACGACCACGAAGTTCCACGCCGCCGCCGCGTTGACCCGCATCGCGTCGATGACGCCGGGCAGCGCGTAGGGGAACACCACGCGGAAGGCGACCCTGAGACGGCGCGCGCCGAGCGTCGCGGAGACCTCCAGCAGCCGCCGGGGCACCTGCCGGACGACGTCGGCCGTCATCAGCGTGTTGAAGAAGACCACCCCCAGCACCAGCAGCGCGACCTTGGACGCCTCGCCGATGCCCAGCCAGATGATCAACAGGGGGATGAAGGCCGAGGCGGGCAGGTAGCGCAGCAGGCCGATCAACGGCTCGGCCAGCGCCTGCGCCCACGGCAGCGCGCCCATCGCGAAGCCGAGCGGCACCGAGATGAGCACCGCGAGCGCGAAACCGAGGCCGACGCGGCCGAGACTCGCGGCGAGGTCGGACCACAGCTCGCCGCGGACCGCCATCTCGCGGCCGGCCGCGAGGACGGCGGCGGGCGAGGGCAGGAAGGTGGGGTCGGTCAGGCCGCTCATGCTGACCGCCTGCCAGGCGGCGAGCGGGAGCAGCACGGAAAGGGCGCGCAGCACCCAGGCCGCCCGGGGCGAGACGGCGCTGGACAGCAGCCGCACCCGCCGTCCGCGCCCGCCCGGCACGGCGCCCGGCGCGAGGGACGGCTCGAGCGGGCCGGCGGCGCCGGCGGGCCGCGACATCGGGGCCCCGGCGGGGGCGGAGGCCCGGGTCACGGCTGCACCGCCTGGACGAACCGGGGCTCCAGCAGCCCGTCCAGCGGGGGAGCGGCGTCGACCAGCTTGCTGGAGACAAGGAACTCGGAGATCTTCTTGGCCCGGGCGGGCAGCTCGCCGGCGAACGCCGCCCGGTTCTGCTCCAGCGTGAAGATCGTCGTGCCCTTGTCGTAGGTCTCGTAGTCGGCGGCGCTCACGCCGGCGCGCCCGGCCATGATCTGCACGGCCTCGGCCCGGTTCGCGCCGATCCAGGCGATGGTGTCGAACCAGGTCTTCACCAGCGCCTGCACGGCCTTGTCGTTCTTGGCCAGCAGGTCCCTGGTGACCACCAGGTGGTCGGGGATGGCGCCGGGGAAGTCCGCGGAGCTGGTGATCGCGCTGCTGCCGGGCCGCTTGAGCGCGGTGGTGGTGAAGGGGGCGAAGACGCCGACCGCGTCCACCCGGCCGGCGACGAACGCGGCGGCGGCCGCGTCGGTCGGCAGCGGCTGGAACTTCACCTGCGCCTCGGTCAGGCCGGCCTTGCGCAGGGCGAGCAGCAGCAGATAGTGGTCCACGGTGCCCTGCTCGGCCGCCACGGTCGCGCCCTTGAGGTCGGCCAGGGATTTCACGCCCTGCTTGGCGATGATCTGGTCGTTGCCGGTGGAGTTGTCGTTGACCAGCACGACGGTCTCCTTGGCGCCGCCCGCGACCGAGGCCAGGGTGTCGTTCAGCGTCTGGCTGTTGGCGTCGATGTTGCCGGTCGCCAGGGCATTGAGACTGTCGGTGTAGCTGTCGAAGTACTTCAGCTCCACCGTGACGCCGTTCTTGGCGAACAGCCCCTTCTCTTCGGCGACCTGCCAGGGGAACCAGCCGGGCCAGGCGCTGAACCCGAGCCTGACCGCCGGGGCGCCCCCGGGGTCGGCCGGCCGCGCGGAGTCCGGCGCCGCGGCGCACGCGGTGCCCAGCACCAGGACGACGGCGGCGGGCAGGATGAGGCGTCGGAGCATCGAAGGCTCCCCTCTCAGGCTTGCGAAGCGTTGACGTGCGCGCCCGCGGGCCCGGAGCCGTCCACCCGGGCGGCGGCGCGCCGGGGGAGGTGGCCGGCGCGGACCAGGCACCCGAGGGTGTCGCAGATGACCCGGGTCGCGATGAGGGCGGTGATCTCGGCGTTGTCGTAGGGCGGCGCGCACTCGACGACCTCGATGCCCGCGAGCGGCCGGGCGTCCGCGATGAGCTGGATGAACTTCAGCACCTCGCGCGGCAGGAAGCCGCCCGGCTCCGGCCAGCCGGTGCCGGGGACGAACGCCGCGTCCAGGCAGTCGACGTCGAACGACAGCCACACCGCCTCGGCGCCGTCCCAGGCGACCTCCAGGGCGCGCTCGGCGGCGGCCTCGATGCCCATCTCGACGCAGTCGGTGACGGTCATGATGGTGGTGCCGCGCTCCCTGCCCACCTTCACGCCCGGCCGGGGCGCCTGCCATCCGCCGATGCCGATCTGCACGAGGTTCTTGGCCGGCACGTTCGGGATGTCGGTCGCGTGGAACCAGGGCGTGGTGTGCATCCGCTCGTCCAGGTCGGTCTCCTGGGTGTCGACGTGCCGGTCGAAGTGGATGATGCCGACGTTGCCGGAGACGTGCTCGGCGACGCCGCGCACGGTCGGGTAGCCGATGGAGTGGTCGCCGCCGAGCACCACAGGGAACGCCCCGCTGGCGTAGACGTGCGACACCGCCTTGCTGATCTGGTCGAAGGTCTTCTCGATGTTCGCCGGGATGGTGAAGACGTCCCCGAGGTCGGCGATGGTGATCGACTCGCGCAGGTCCACGCCCAGCTCGAAGCTGTACGGCCCGTACAGCGCGGAGATCTTGCGGATGCCCTGCGGGCCGAACCGCGTGCCCGAGCGGTAGGTCGTGCCGCCGTCGAACGGGGCGCCCAGCACGGCCACGTCGTACTCGCCGCAGCGCCGCACGTCCTCCACGTAGGGGGCCTTGAGGAAGGTGTTGATCCCGGCGAAGTGCGGCAGCTCGCCTCGGGAGAAGGTGGGGATGGTGCGGTCGACGATCGACTCGGCGCCCGGCAGGCCGTACTCCAGCCCGCGCTCGATCTCGCGCCGGTGCATCGTCAGGGGAAGCTCGGCCTCGCGTTCGACGGCGCGGCGGGCTTCGGGTCCGTAGTTGTCGTGAAGGTGACCCACGGCACTCCCTTTCGGAAACGCCTCACACAGGAGGCAGCCGATATGACTGTCTCCCGGGTTTTTGTCCCGCCGTGGAACGGCCGCAGGCCGCCTGCACCTCTCGGACCAGCCCCTCGCCGGCCGGCGAGGGCGGAACCCTAGGTGCGCCTCACCGGGGGCGGTGAGTCCCCTTCATGACAGCCGCGGCCTGTTTCCTCCGGGTTTCCCGTCCGTAGCGGATCGGTGACGTACTACGCACAGCCCTGCGGCACGGGGCGCGGGCGACCCGTCTCGGCGGTCAGTCGGACGTGCTCCCCGCGCGGAGCGGCGCGCCCACGGTGTGCATGTGGCGCAGGGCCTGGGCGTAGGAGGCGATCAGGCCCGTCTCGTGGAACGGGATGCCGAGCTCCGCGCAGTAGGCCCGCACCAGGGGCTTGGCCCGGCGCAGGTTGGGCGTCGGCATGCTCGGGAACAGATGGTGCTCGATCTGGTGGTTCAGGCCGCCGAGGGCGATGTCCAGCATCAGGCCGCCGCGCACGTCGCGGGAGGTCAGCACCTGACGCCGCAGGAAGTCCAGGCGGTCCTCGGCGGTCAGCATGGGCATGCCCTTGTGGTTGGGCGCGAACGTGCACCCGAGGTACACCCCGAAGATCGCCTGGTGGACGGCGACGAACAGCAGCCCCTTGCCCAGGGGGAGCACGGCGAACACCGCCACGAGATAGGCCACGACGTGGGTGGTCAGCAGCGCGGCCTCCACCCCGCGGTGCTTGAGCCGGGGACGCCGCAGCGCCCGGAAGCTCGCCAGGTGCAGGTTGAGGCCCTCCAGCGTCAGCAGGGGGAAGAACAGGAACGCCTGCCACCGTCCGATGACCCGGGCCGCGCCCCGGCTCGACGCGGCCTGCCGCGAGGACCAGATCAGCACGTCGGGGGAGACGTCCGGGTCGTGGTCCTCGTGGTTGGGGTTGGCGTGGTGCCGGGTGTGCTTGTCCATCCACCAGCCGTAGCTCATGCCGATGCCCAGGTTGCCCGCCAGCCATCCGGCGCCCTGGCTCAGCCGCCTGGACCGGAAGACCTGCCGGTGGGCCAGGTCGTGGGCGATGAGCGCCACCTGCGCGAAGGCGACCGCGAGGCCCGCCGCCACCAGCAGTTGGGCCCAGGAGTCGCCGAGGGCGAAGAAGGCGGCCCACCCGCCCGCGAACAGGCCGGTGACCAGGCCGAGGCGCAGAGCGTAGTAGCCGGGACGCCTGTCCAGCAGTCCGGCCTCGGCCACCCGTCGGGAGAGCCGGGCGAAGTCGCTGCCGCGCGTGGCGGCGTCGACGGTGGAGGTTTCGGTCACGGCTCTCCTGACGTGGTGGCGGATCGGCCGCCCGTCCCCGCGCCGTGCGGACACCGCACGCGGCGCCGGACGGATCGGGCAGGCCCGATCAACACTGTCCGGGGCACCATGTCCTTCGACATCCTGGTACCAGGCGGGTACACGGTAGTGCTGGCCCCACCATGGCCCCGCGATGGCCCCACGATGGCCCCGCCACGGCCGCATCACGGGCACGCGGGCCTGCCATGGCGGCGTACCCGGCGGCCGGAGATGGACGGCGGCATTCCCTCGCGCGCAGGCGATCCAGCGGATACACCGCGAGGCGCGCGGCGGTTTTCCGGATTGGCCGCGTGTCAGGGCCCGGTTCACGGCGCGTTCGTGGCGGAGTTGACGGCCCGGCCTGGCGGGGAAGCGGGCCGAGGGCGCGCGAGGCGGCTCACGCGCGGCGCCGGCCGGCAGTGCGCCTGACGGCGCGGGCGCCGCTGTGACCTGGTGCGCGAGGCGACCCGTCATGACGCGCGGGCATGTCCGGGGTTCTCCGGAAACGGCGGCGGAATGGCGGCCGGCCCGGCCCTAAGAAGAGAATTCCCGGGTGATATTCCGGCCAATGCGATGACGGGCTCGTCGCGGGGGACACGGATCGAAAGGCTCGTACGGGAATGCGTGCCACCGGCAGGATTCCGCCGGTGGAGAACAGCGCCGGACGGGGGCCCAATACGGCGGTGGAATGCGCGGTCCCCCGCGTTCGAGGCCTCCTGCCCCCGGACGCTCATGCGCCCCCGCCTCGGGCGCCGCGGCGAACTCCGGCCGTCCGGCGCTGCCACGGGGCACCTCCCGGCGACGGCCACCCTGGTCAGTTCTCCGCGGGGCGCGCCCGCACTCTCATGAGCACGCTCACATCACCGGTGACGCCCGCCGTCCTCCGCCGTGTCCGCATACCCCCGCCGTGGCTTCCGAGTTCGCCCTGGCAGGGGCGGTTCCCCGGCCGGTCCGCACCACGCGGCCATGCCCTTTAGTGCGTGTCCGCAAGGCCGAAAAGGGTCTTGTGTGCGCAAACATTGTCAGTTACGTTAAGCGCCGGAAACGTGATCGAAAACGTTTGCAATGGAGAGGGCCGCATGGCCGATGTCGGTGCGCCGGTGACGATGAGCGATGTCGCGCGAGTGGCGGGCGTCTCCACCGCGACGGTGTCGCGGGTCGTCAACGGGCGTTACGGCGTCAGCGCCAGCACCATCGCGCAGGTGCGTTCGGCCATCGAGCAGCTCGGCTACGAGTCGAGCCTGGTGGCGACGAGCCTGCGGCGCAGTCGCACCAACGTTCTGGGCCTGGTGGCCCACAGTTTCCAGTCCTACACGGCCGAGGTGCTCAAGGGCGTGATGCAGGCACTGAGCCGGTCGGGCTTCGACCTGATCATCTACGCCAACAGTGACCTCTATGGGACGTACGCGGAGGGCTGGGAGCAGCGGCATCTGACCCGCCTGTCGGGCACGCTCACGGACGGATGCATCGTGGTCACGCCCTGGGACGAGGTCCGCAGCGGCACGCCGGTCGTGGTCATCGACCCGGTACGGGGCTCTACGGTTCCCTCGGTGACGGCGGACAACCTCGCGGGCGCGACTTCGGTGGTCGAGCATCTCCTCGGCCTCGGGCATCGGCGCATCGGATTCATCGCGGGCCGTTCCAGTCTGGAGTCCGCATGGTCGCGCGAGGAGGGATACCGCAAGGCGCTGGCCGCGGCCGGTGTCCCGTTCGACCCGGCCCTGATCGGCAGAGGGGATTTCAACCCCGAGTCCGCGACCCCGCTGGCACACGCCCTGCTGGCCGGCGCGGACCGTCCGACGGCGATCTTCGCGGCGAGCGACGGGATGGCGTTGAAGGTTCTGGAGGTCGCGAAGGGGCGTGGGCTCAGCGTCCCCGGCGACCTGTCGGTGGTCGGATTCGACAACATCCCGGAGTCGGCGCTGGCCGAGCCGGGGCTGACCACGGTGGACCAGTCGATGTACCGGCTCGGATACGAGGCCGCGCACCTGCTGAAGTCACTGGTCACCGGCGAGTGGGAGGGCCACCGCCGCATCGAGATTCCGACCCGCCTGGTGGTGCGCGGCTCCACCGCGCCACCGAAGAGCACGCCCGGCTTATGACCGGCACACCACGCAGACCATATCGAGACGCACCGAAGGGTGAGGAGGGCATGGCCTGCCCGTGACGGAGGTGACACAGGGAGACCACGGCGCACCCACTGAAGAGCTGATCGGCTGGCGGGTCGCATCCGCCGCCGACCATTTAAGGAAGGGTGAAACCAAGTGAAAGATTACCATGGGAGCGTGCGCCACGAGGGCGTACGCCGTTTCTCGGCGATGGTCGCCGCCGGAGTGCTGGCGATCACGACGATGCTGCTCGCACCGCGACCGGCCGCGGCGGCGGACACGCCGTGGCTGAGCGTCTCGGAGGACCGCTACGCGTCGTTCAGCGTCCCGGCGGCCTACATCCAGGCGAACCTGGGCCAGGTGTCACAGGTCATGATCGTGGGGAACTTCGGCCCCTCCGCGGCCTTGACGGAGTACGGACTGACCCGCCGGGGAGACGTCTGGTCGGGGGTTCTCGGCCCGCTCAAGCCGGGGCTGTACTACTACCAGGTCACCGCCGATGACACCAAGAGCATCAAGGACCCGACCAACAGCGCCGGCGTGGCGTCCAAGCCGCTCCTGAGCACCTTCCTCGTGCCGGGCGACTCGGCGCGGCTGCTCGCGGACGCGCCCGACGGGCAGGGCGGCAAGATCGAGACCCTGACCTACCGCACCAAGGACCAGGAGCGGTCGGCCCTGGTGTGGACGCCGCCGGGGTACGCGGCAGCCAAGGGCGGCAAGCCGTACCCGGTGCTGTACCTGCGGTCCGGTGCGGACGGCGGCGCCACCGACTGGCTCGACCTCGGCCGTGCCAAGCAGATCCTCGACAACCTGTCGGCCGGTCACGCCATGGAGCCGATGGTGGTCGTGATCTCCGACGGCGCGGACGGCGACAAGGAGTTGAACGACCTCGGCAAGGCGGTCGGGGACGCCTACCGCGTCCACCGCGACCGGGAGCACCAGGCCATCGCCGGTGTGTCCGAGGGCGGGTCGCAGGCGCTGCGCGCGGCCCTGACCGGCCCCGGCCGGTTCGCCTACGCCGGCTCGTTCTCCAGTCCGCTGACGCAGCTCCCCGCCGGAGTGCCGGGACCGGGTCCCAAGCCCGGCCCCGACCACGGCGCCAAGCTGGTGCGTCTGTACACCGGCAACGTGACCGACCCCGCCTACAACGCGACCGTCGCCCTGACCAAGGCGCTGGACCGTGCCCGGGTCAAGTACGAGTTCGACGGCGTGAACCCCGACGCGGGAGGCAACTGGAACGCCTGGCGGGAGAACCTGATCGACTTCGTGCCGCGGCTGTTCCGCAAGGTGGGCGACCACGGTCCGAGCGCCGGTCACGGGCCGCTGAAGGGCGAGTTCACCCCGCCGGCGCCCGGCACCACCCCGACGCCGTTCGTGACCAAGGACGGCTTCGTCACCTTCGAGACCACGACCGACTACAAGGACGCCAAGCACGTCACGGTGTGGGCGAACATCGCTCCCGGTGGAAGCTGGCTGCGCGTGCCGATGTCGCGTGAGGGCGACCGGTGGCGGGCGACCGTGGGACCGCTGGAGCCGTGGTTCTACTACTACCGGTGGATCGTGGACACGGTGGGGGTCAAGGACGCGTCGAACCCGACGAAGATCACCTCCGAGCCGGCCTGGAGTTCCTTCTTCATCCCCGGTGAGAGGTCGCGCCTGCTGTCCGACGTTCCCGCCGGCCAGGGCGGGAAGGTCGAGAGCCTGACCTACCAGAGCACCGTGGCGAACGCCGAGCGCACCGCGCTGGTGTGGACGCCGCCGGGGTACGACCCGAACCGCGCGGAGGCCTATCCCGTCCTCTACCTCCAGCACGGCAGCGGCCAGAACTACACCGACTGGACCGAGATGGGGCGCGCCAAGCAGATCCTCGACCACGAGTTCCTGGACGGGGACATCGTGCCCATGGTGGTCGTGATGGGCAACGGCAACTCCTCCAACTTCACCAAGGAACTGCTGGAGAACATCGTCCCTGCGGCCCGCGCCGCCTACCACATCTCCGGTGACCCCTCCCAGCAGGCCCTCGCCGGCCTGTCGATGGGCGGCGGCCAGGCGATCGGCGTGCTCAAGGCCTACCCGGGCCGGTTCGCCTACGTCGCGGCGTTCTCGGCCGGGTTCGGCAGTGGCACCGGCGTCGACGTGGCGGCGATCAACAACGGGACCAAGCTGTTCCGCGTGTACGTCGGCGACGTGACCGACTTCGTGTACCCGTCCTTCATGGCCGGACTGACCACGATGAACACCCTCGGCGTCCACTACGAGTTCGACGGGGTCACCCCTGGACCGCACGGCTGGGACGTGTGGCAGAAGAACCTCATCGACCTCGCGCCGCGCCTGTTCAAGCGCTAGGCGATCCCGTCCGAGGCGGCGCCGCCGGGGCATCGGGGGCCCCGGTGGCGGTCGCCGGGCACGGGAGCGTGCCGAGCGCTCACCGGAGGATCGGCAATGGGAACCGGGCACGGGGTGTGTCACCCGTGCCCGGTTCCGCCGATCATCCGGCCTCAGCGGTGGCGCATGGACCTTGTGCGCCACGACCCCCCCAAAGGGAGAACATCCAATGAAGAGAAAGTCCCTCATAACCGCGGCGGCCCTGCTCGCCGCCGCGGGCGCGCTCGCGGCCTGCTCCCCCGACCAGGGCAAGAGCACGGCCAATCCGGGCGGGAACAACGCGAGCAGCTGCACCAACACGATCACCAAGAAGGATCTGCCGGTCGTGACGATGTGGGGCTGGTACCCCAACACGCAGCTCGTCGTCGACAACTTCAACAAGCAGAACAACGAGGTGCAGGTCTGCTGGACCAACGTCGGCCAGGGCGGCGACGAGTACCAGAAGTTCCAGACGGCCATCTCCGCGGGCACCGGCGCGCCCGACGTGATCATGGTCGAGATGGACCGCATCCCGACCTTCCAGATCCAGAACGCGCTCGTCGACATCAGGAAGTACGGCTTCGACGCGGTCAAGGCCAACTACAGCGAGGGCGCGTGGAAGGACGTCTCGGTCGGTGAGGCCGTCTACGGCGTGCCGGTCGACGGCGGCCCGCTCGCGATGATCTACCGCAAGGACGTCTTCGATAAGTACAAGATCACGCCGCCGAAGACCTGGGACGAGTACGAGAAGGCCGCGCAGAAGGTGAAGGACGCGGGGGGCCCGAACTTCGGCGACCTCGGCGCCAACGTGCCGGCGCTGCTGATGGCGCTGCAGATCCAGAAGGGCGCCGCTCCGTTCACCTACGACCCGGCGCAGCCGAAGTCGATCGGGGTCAAACTCAACGACCAGGCGTCCAAGGACGTGTTCGACTACTGGGGAGGCCTGGCGAAGAAGGGCCTGGTCGGGACCCAGGACCAGTTCACTCCCGAGTACATCTCAGGTGTGATCAACGGCAAGTACGCCACCTACATCTCGGCGGCCTGGGCGCCCGGCTACCTCACCGGCGCCGGCGTCGGCAAGGGCAAGGACACCGGCAAGTTCGCGGTGGCGCCGCTCCCGCAGTGGGATCCGGCCAACCCGGTGCAGGTGAACTGGGGCGGGTCGGCCTTCTCGGTGACCAGCCAGGCGAAGAACCCCGAACTCGCGGCGAAGGTGGCCTACGGCCTGTACGCCGACGACGACTCGCTCAAGGACGGCTGGACCAACCAGGTCATCTTCCCGCTGAACCTCAAGGCGCTGAAGTCCCCCGAGTTCGTGGACGCCAAGGTGGGCTTCTTCAACGGCCAGCAGGCGAACAAGGAGGTCTACGTCCCCGCGGCGGACGCCTACAAGGGCGTCACCTACAGCCCGTTCGGCCAGTACTACTTCGACGCCATGACCAAGCAGGTCAGCGCGATGATCGAAGGCTCGGTCACCGGCGCGCAGGCCGCCGACCGGCTGCAGGAGGACGTGGCGGCGTACGCCAAGGAACAAGGATTCACCGTCCAGTGACGACCCGGGTGGGCCGCGCCGTCCCCGGCCGGCCCACCCACGATCTCCCAGCGTCGACATTCCCGGAGCCCAAGATGACCCTCCTGATCGAGGAGAGCGCACCGCGCACTGAAGACAAGACATCCAAGATCCACGGCAAGGTGCGCCTGCGCGAGCATCTGATGGGGTGGCTCTTCGTCGGGCCGTTCGCGATCGTCTTCCTGGCGTTGCTCATCGCGCCGCTCGCCTACGCGCTGTACCTCAGCCTGTTCCAGAAGAAGCTGATCGGCGGCACCAGCTTCGTCCTGTTCGACAACTACGCCAAGGCGTTCACCGACCCGAGCTTCCTGTCCGGGGCGTGGTTCGTCATCCGCTTCTCGCTGGTGGCCATCCCGCTGCAGATCGTCATCGCGCTCGCCATGGCGCTCATCCTGGATGCCGTGACGACGCTGTTCACCCGCTTCTCCCGGCTGATGATCTTCCTGCCCTACGCGATCCCCACGGTCATCGGCGCCGTCATGTGGGGCTTTCTGTACAGCAAGAGCTTCGGGCCGCTCACCGACATCTTCGGACTGTTCGGCGGCACCGCGCCCGACTTCTTCAGCAAGAATCTGATCTTCTACGCCCTGATCAACGTCGTCACCTGGCAGTGGGCCGGCTACTACATGATCATCCTGTACGCGGCGCTCCAGGGCATCGACCCGACGCTCTACGAGGCCGCCCGCATGGACGGCGCCGGCAGATGGCAGACCGCGCTGCGGATCAAGATCCCGCTGATCGCCCCCGCGATCTTCCTCATCCTGGTCTTCTCGCTCATCGGCACCCTGCAGTTCTTCAACGAGCCGCAGATCCTGCGCTACCTCGCGGCCGGCACGATCACACCGGACTTCACCCCCAACATGTACGCGTACGCGCAGGCGTTCAAGCTCGCCAACTTCAACTACGGATCGGCGATCTCCTTCGCCCTCGGCGGCATCGTCTTCGTCTGCGTCTACGCCTTCCTGTTCTTCACCCGCAAGCGGAGGAGCTTCCTCTGATGACCACCGTCTCCCGCGCCGCCGGACACCGAAGGCCGCAACGCCACCTTCCCCTGCAGGTGCTCCTCGGCTTCCTGGTCGTGTACTTCCTCGTCCCGTTCTGGTGGGTCATCGTCAACAGCTCCAAGGACGCCCCCGGCCTGTTCGGTGGCGGCAACACGCTGTGGTTCACCGACAACGTCGACTACTTCGGCAACCTCGAGCGCCTGTTCACCTACGACGGCGGCATCTACGGCAGGTGGATACTCAACTCCACGCTGTACGCGCTGGCGGGCGGGATCGGGGCCACCATCCTCGCCGTCATGGCCGGCTACGGGTTCGCCAAATACCGGTTCGCGGGCCGGCGCTTCACCTTCTCGGTGCTGCTCGGCGCGTTGATGGTGCCCGGAACGGCGCTGGTGATCCCCACCTTCATCATGTTCTCCGGGCTCGGCCTGACCAACACGATCTGGGCGGTGATCCTGCCGTCGCTTCTCAACCCGTTCGGCGTCTACCTGATGCACGTGTACGCGCGCGACGCCGTCCCCGACGAGATCCTCGACGCGGCTCGGGTCGACGGCGCGGGGGAGATGCGGACCTTCTTCCGGGTCGCCTTCCCGCTGATGCGGCCGGCGGTGGTGACCGTGCTGCTGCTGTCCGCCGTGGCGTCCTGGAACAACTACTTCCTGCCCCTCGCCATGCTCTCCGACAACCGCCTGTTCCCGGTCACCGTCGGCCTCGGCGTCTGGCAGGGGATCGCCTCGGCGAACAACTCGGGCGGCACCTCCCTGTGGAGCCTCATCATCATGGGCGCCCTGGTGTCGGTGGTCCCCCTCATCATCGCCTTCTTCACCCTCCAGCGGCACTGGCGCGGCGGCCTGTCGGTCGGCGGCCTGAGGTAGCCGCGGCTCGGAAGACCTCCGGGTGTGGTGGAGATGTCGTATCCACCACACCCGGAGGTCTTCCTGTTCTCACCGTCGATTCGCACTCCACGAGAAGAAATAGCCATAATGCGCCGCATATGTAGTGGAGATTGTCGTGAAGTGGGACGGCGGGTCGCCCGGCGCTACCGTCCGTGAGTGGTCTGCCACGGGATTGTGCCGACAATAAGCTTTGCGCAGCGTATTGGCATCGGTCGGCCGGCTTCAGCGCGAGGGATACCGCTCCCACAATCGTTGCACTGAACTTGCGGACGGTTGATAATTCTGGTCGCGACGGCGTTCGATGTGTCCGTGACCGTGTCGGTCGTCCTTTTCCGCCCATTCACCGGAGGTTCCGTGAAGGTCAGCGTCGTCATTCCAGCATTCAACGCGCGGAGCAAGTTGCGCCTGTTGTTATACACGCTCGCGCACAGCGTGCTCGATCCGGAGGACTCCTTCGAGCTCGTCGTCGCCGACGACGGCTCCACCGACGGCACCGGCGAGATGGTCGCCGAGCTGTCCGGCCATGACGATCTGACCTACCTCTACCTTCCGCGCACCGAACGGTCGAGCCGGGCCGCCGCCCGTAACGCGGCCATCGCCAAGGCCACCGGCGAGCTCGTCGTCATGGTCGACGCCGATACGGTGGTCGGGCCGACCTTCCTCGCCGAACACGTCCGTTACCACCGGCTCAGGAATGACCTCGTCGTGATCGGCGCTCGCCCGGACCTCGGAGACGGGGACTTCGACGAGGAGCGCCTCAGCCGTGAATTCGCCTTCGACGCCATGCCCGCCGTCGCCTGGGGTGATCCGCGCGAGAAGGTGCTGGCCGAATTCTCGGGCAACATGAACCGGCTCGCCATCTGCTGGCATCTCCTGTTCTCCTGCAACGCCTCGGTGCGCGTCGAGCACCTGCGCCGCATCGGCGGTTTCGACGAGGAATTTCTCGGCTGGGGACTCGAGGACACCGACCTTGGATATCGGCTGCGGCAGGCGGGACTGGCCTTCGCTTTCAGCGCCTCCGCCGTGGCGTACCACCAGCGGCGCCGGGGGATAGACGCCGGAATGTACGACGACTGGGTCCGCAATCTCGCCTACATGACGGCCAAACACCAAGCGCCCGAAGTGGCGATCCAGTCGATCGCCGGCCTCGCCATGAACCCCGCCGGCGGGCGGATCGGCTGGGTGGAGGCGATGCGCTGCTTCGAGGTCGCCGCGCGGGCCCTCGATGGCCGGCTGCCGGTGCCCCGCACCTACCGGCTCATGGTGGTCGAGGAGGACACGGTCGACGCCGCGATGGCGGAGTTGGCGGCCCGCGGTGCGACGAGCGATCTTCTGATCATCGACGAGACCCGCGGCGCCGAGCTGTCCGGCCCGGTCCAGTGCATGGACACCCCGGGCGAGCTGCTCTACTTCCACCGGCCGTCGGCGACGCGGCGAGCCGAGATCCTCAGCCGCTACCCGGTGGCCGGCCGATGAGCGCCGATCCCGGGCCCGCGCGGCTCCCTCCGCGAGCGACCCCCTCCTGACCACCCGTACTTCTCAGGCGAACCTCACCCCGGCCCGTCCGATGATCGCGTCGAGGTCCGCGCCGGGCGGCAGGCCGCCGTACGCGAGACTGCGATCGGGGCTCAGGCGGGAGGCGCAGAAGGCGTCGGCGACGGCGGGCGGGCTGTGCCTGACCAGCAGGGACGCCTGGAAGACCAGGGCCACGCGCTCGACGATCCGGCGGCCGCGGTGTTCGAGGGCGGCGGGGTCGGCCAGGGAGTCCTTCGCCTCGCGCACGGCCGCGTCCAGGCGGGAGTCGGCGCCCTTCGCGAGGTCGACCTCGCCGAAGAAGGCGTCCAGGTTGTCCGGATCCTTCGCCATCGACCTGAGCACGTCCAGGGCGGCCACGTTGCCCGAGCCCTCCCAGATGCCGTTGAGCGGGGACTCGCGGAACAACCGCGGCATCTGCGACTCCTCGACGTACCCGTTGCCGCCCAGGCACTCCAGCGACTCCGCCGCGTGCGCCGGAGCCCGCTTGCACACCCAGTACTTGGCCGCCGCCAGGGCCGTGCGGCGCAACGCCCCCTCGCCGGTGTCACCGCGGATCGCCCGGTCGGTCGCACCGGCCAGGCGCAGCATGACCGCGGTCGCCGCCTCCGACTCGAGGACCAGGTCGGCCAGCACGTTGCGCATCAACGGCTGTTCGGCGAGTGCCTCGCCGAACGCCCTGCGGTGGGTGGCGTGGTGGACGGCCTGCGTCACCCCGTACCGCATGCCGGCGGCCGAGCCGATGACGCAGTCCAGGCGCGTCATGTTGACCATCTCGATGATCGTGCGCACGCCGCGGCCCTCCTCGCCGACCAGGCGGGCCACCGCCCTCTCGTACTCGACCTCGGCCGAGGCGTTGGACCTGTTGCCCAGCTTGTCCTTCAGGCGCATGATCCGCATCGCGTTGCGCGAGCCGTCCGGCAGGACCCGGGGGAGCAGGAAGCACGACAGCCCGCCGGGGGCCTGCGCGAGCACCAGGAAGACGTCGCACATCGGCGCCGAGTTGAACCATTTGTGGCCGGTGATCGCGTACGTGCCGTCGCCCAGCGGCTCGGCGCGGGTGGTGTTGGCGCGCACGTCGGAGCCGCCCTGCTTCTCGGTCATCGCCATCCCGGCCAGCACCCCGCGCTTCGCGGCGGCCGGGCGCAGCCCGAAGTCGTAGCCGCGGGAGGTCAGCAGGGGCTCCCACTCCGCCGCCAGGGCCGGGGTGTGCCGCAGCGCCGCCACGCTGGCGTAGGTCATCGAGATCGGGCAGCCGTGGCCCGCCTCCACCTGCGACCACACGTAGAACTTGGCCGCGCGCGCCACGTGGGCGCCCGGCCGGGGCGAGGCCCACGGCGTGGCGTGCAGGCCGTGCTCGACGGCCACGGCCATCAACTCGTGCCAGGCCGGATGGAACTCCACCTCGTCGACGCGGTTGCCGTACCGGTCGTGGGTGCGCAGCACCGGCGGGTACTCGTTGGCCAGCCGCCCCCATTCCTGGGCCCTGGCCGACCCGGCGAGCGTTCCCAGGGTGCGCAGCTCCCCGAGGGCCCAGTCGGCGCCCTCCCGTCGCACGCCCTCCACCATGCCGGGGTCGGCGGACACGTCGTGGCCGGTGAGCGGGGGGACCTGGTTGGTGACGTCGTGCGTCAAGAGAGCCTCCGGGCGGTGTCGGTGCGTGGCGGTGCGGTGCGGTCCGGTGCCGAACGCCTCTTGCATGCGCGCTCAGGCATCCATCTCAACATTTCCCCGGAACAGTGGGATGCTCGGGTCGCTGACCAAGGAAGGGTGGGACCGGTGGAGGCCCCTGGAACGACCGACGACCGGCTGTTGCACCAGCGCGTCGTCGGCGGGGACGAGAGCGCGCTGAGCGAGGTGCACGACCGGCTGTATCCGCTGGTGCTGGGGCTCGCGCTGCGGGTCACGCGCGACCGGGTCGTCGCCGAGGACATCGTGCAGGAGGTCTTCGTCACCTTCTGGGAGCGCCCGCTGGCGTTCGACCCCGACCGGGGGTCGCTGCGCGGGTGGCTCGCCACCATCGCCCACCGGCGGGCCGTCGACCACGTCCGCACCGAGGAACGCCACCGCGTCTCGGCGCTCGGCCCCCGCCTGACCGATCCCGAGCCGAGCCCGCTGGAAGACTGGGTCCTGGCCGCCGACGAGGCCGCCCGCGTGCGGCTGGCCGTCAGCCGGCTCCCCGGCGAGGTCCGGGAGGCGATCGAACTCGCGTACTACCGTGGCCGTACCTATCGTCAGGCGGCCGCCGAGCTGGGGCTGCCCGAGGGCACCGTCAAGTCCCGCATCCGGCTGGGCCTGCGCAGGCTCGCCGACGAGCTCGCCGAGAAGGAGGTGTGACGGTGGACCACCACTCCGGCCCGTCCGGCGACCCCTCCGGCCCCGCCACGTCCTCCACGTCCTCCACGTCATCCGCGCAGCCCACGCCCCCCTCCACGTCGTCCACGTCCGCGACCTCCTCCACCCGCCACGGCCCGCCGGTGCCCGCCTCCCACGGCGTGGCCGCCGACGGCCACGAGCCCGCGCCGGGCGGCGAGTTCGGCGCGTACGGCGTGCCCGTCGCCTCCGACCCGGTGACCCGGCTGAGCCTGGACGCGCTGGTCGAGGCCGCCGCCGATGCCCCGGGCGGCGCGCTCTCCCGGCTGATGACGGCCGCCCGGTCGGCCCGCCGCCCCGCCGCCACCACGGGGGTCGCCGCGCCGTACGCCGCGCGGGTCGCCGCCATGGACGCCCTGCTCGCCTCGGCGGCGCCCGCCGACTGGTCGGCGCGCATCGTCGAGGGCTGGACGCTGCAGCAGCTCATCGCCCACCTGGCCGCCACCGACAGCCTGGTCGCCGACGCCATCGGCGCGCCGGTCGCGGGCCCGGCGGTCGCCTCCCCGGAGGTCCTGGCCCGCACGGCCGACATGATCGCGTTCGCGGCCGGGCAGGACCCTGAGCGCACCCGGGCCGACTGGCGCCTCCAGGCGGAGGCGATCTGCGCGCACGCCGCCTCGATGGACCCGGCCACGGTCATCGCGCCGGGCGGCATCGGCTTCCCCGTCTCCGATCATCTGCTCGCCCGCATGCTGGAGACCTGGATCCACACCGACGACACCGCGGCGGTGCTGGGCCGCCCTCTTCCCCTGCCGCTGGACGGGCACATCCACCCGACGGCCGACTTCTGCGCCAGGCTGGTGCCGTGGACGATGCTGCTGTCGGGCATGCAGGGCGGCGACCGCGCGATCCGCCTCACGCTGACCGGTCCGGGGGGCGGCGCGTGGCACGTTCCGCTCGACGTGGCCCGCCCGGCCGTGCCCGACGACGGCTCGCCCGTCCAGGCCGCGATCACCTGCGAGGCCATGGCCTTCTGTTTCCTGCTCGGCGGACGCGGCGCCCCGGCCGAGTTCCCCGCGGAGGTGGAGGGGGACGCAGGCCTGGTCCGCGACGTCCTGCACGCCGCCCCCGCCCTCTCGGGACCCTGACGCGCGCTCGCCTCGCGCCGGTTCCGCCGGTCCGCCGGTCCGCCGGTCGTCCGGCGGGTGGAGGCGCTCGGCGAGATCCTCCTTACGGAGGATCGTGACATGGCGTGATGCCGCGCTAGATTCGAGCCATGAATGATCCGGGTGGTATGCGCGCCTCGGACGCCGAGCGCGAGGCCGTCGTCGAACGGCTCAGAGAGGCCTCCGTCGAAGGACGCCTGACGCTCTCCGAGCTGACCGAGCGCACCGAGGCCGCCTACCTGGCCGCCACCCACGCCGAACTGGCCCAGATCACCGCCGACCTGCCGGATGGCGTGCCGCACGCCGCCGCCTACCCGTCGTCCCCGCCCCCGTCCCCGCGTACGGGCAGGGCCCGGCGGTGGTACGTCGCCGTCATGGGCGACACCAAGCGGCGCGGCAAGTGGCGCGTCGACCAGGAGATCGGCGCGGTCGCCGTGATGGGCGATGTGACGATCGACCTGCGCGAGGCCGAGGTGCGCTCCAACGAGGTCGACATCGTCGCCACGGCGGTGATGGGCGATATCAAGATCATCGTGCCCGACGGCGTGGACGTGGACCTCACCGGCATCGCGGTCATGGGCGACAAGCGGGTGGACGTCCTGGAGGCCCCGCCGGGGCAGCACGTCCCCGTGGTGCGCGTCCGGGCGTACGCCGTGATGGGCGATGTCAGGGTCATCGGAGACTCCCAGGCCAAGCCGATCCAGCGAGCATGGTTCGCCTGGAGCGAGTGGTGGCAGGAAAGGCGCGGCGAGATGCGCGCCGGCCGCGGCGACCACCTGCTCGGAATGCGCGAGCAGCGCCATGAGCTGCACCGGGCCCACCAGGACGTGCGGCGCGCCCACCACGAGGCGATGCGCGAGGTCCGCGACGGCCTGCGCCAGGCCCGCCGCGACTCCCGCCGTGACGACCGCCGCGGCGGCCCCTTCCCTCCGCCCCCGCCGCCGCCCCCGTACGGCTGACCACCGCTTCCGGCGGGCCGAGTCGCCGGCCTCGCAGGGTCGCGCCGAGCTTGTGGTCCCGGCTCGGTCGAGCCGAGCTTCGCGCGAGAGCCCGGCCCGGTCGCCGGGGGAGCGCCGGGTCAGGAACCGGCGGCCGCGGCCTGGGCGGCCTGGATGGCCTTGTGCAGGGCACGGGGCACCGGGGCCACGACGACGCCGAGTGCCTCGCCGCGTTCGCGCACGGCCCGCCACTGCCGCCACGGCATGACGGTTCTGAGCCTGATCACCGACGCCAGGGCGGTGAGCGCGGCGTCGCGGGGCTCGACCCGTGACAGGGGTTGCCCGCCGCGCATGGCCGAAGAGACCGTCGAGGTCAGTCGCCGCACCACCCGGGTGTCGCGGACCGTCACCTTGGCCAGCGGGATGACGCCGAGCAGGCGGGTGCGCCGCACGCGGATCCAGCCGCCGGCCTCCAACTGGTCGCGCACCTGGCGGACGGCGCGGTGCGAGCCCTTGTTCACCCAGTGCTGCCAGGTGCGCCGCCGGGACGCGGCGATCTGCTGGAGGGCGGCGTCGAGCACGGCGTCGTCCGGGACGGCGGGCCGGGAGGCGACCGGGCCGCCGGTCGCGTCGTCCAGGCAGCCGCGCAGCAGCAGCTCGGCCAGGATTCCGGCGCGCATCAGGTAGCCGAGCTTCCAGCGGGCGGTCGGCCGCCCGCGCTCGATGTCGTAGGCCAGCAGGTAGAGCCGTTGGGGCAGGGAGCCGGGCAGGTCCACCGGTCGCTCCTCTCGGTCGTGTCGTGCGAGGGGTCCGGCCGGCGCGGCCCCGGCGAGGGGGTCGCGCGGCCGCGTGGCGTCTCAGGTCACTCGGAGCCGGGTTCGGCGGTTCCGGCGTCCGGGGCGGTCCCGCCGGTCTGATCTGCGGCGCCGGTCGGCGTCGAGTCGACGGGGTCCTTCGGGGGACGGCCCCGTTTGGGCATGCCGCCCACGTCGCCGGGGAGCCGCCCCGCGCCGGCGAGCGCCCGCCGCAGCAGGAACTCGATCTGGGCGTTGGTGCTGCGCAGCTCATCCCCGGCCCAGCGGGTGATGGCGTCGTGGACCGCGGGGTCGAGCCGCAGGAGGATCTTCTTGCGTTCGTTCACTGGTACAGGGAGCCGGTGTTCACGACCGGCTGCACGTCCTTGTCGCCGCACAGCACGACCAGCAGGTTGCTGACCATGGTGGCCTTGCGCTCGTCGTCCAGGTCGACGACGTCGGCGGCGTCCAGGCGGTGCAGCGCGGCCTCCACCATGCCGACCGCGCCCTCCACGATCTGCCGCCGGGCGGCGACGATCGCGCCCGCCTGCTGGCGGCGCAGCATGGCCTGGGCGATCTCGGGGGCGTAGGACAGGCGGGTGATGCGCGACTCGATGACCCTGACCCCGGCCGAGGAGACGCGGGCGGCGATCTCGGCCGAAAGCTTGCCGGTGATCTCGTCGGCGTTGTCGCGCAGCGAGAGCTGGCCGTCGTCGTGGGAGTCGTAGGGGTAGTTGCCGGCGATGTGCCGGACGGCCGTCTCGGTCTGGATGGCCACGAACTCCACGAAGTCGTCCACCTCGAACACGGCCTTGGCGGTGTCCTCCACCTGCCACACCACGACCGCGGCCATCTCGATCGGGTTGCCGTCGGCGTCGTTGACCTTGGCCACGTCGGTCTCGTGGTTGCGGATGCGCGTCGAGACCGCGCGCCGCTGGGTGAAGGGAACGACCCACCGCAGGCCGTCTGCCCGCACCGTGCCGAGGTAGCGGCCGAGAAGCTGCACCACCCTGGCCTGGCCGGGCGCGATCGCCATCAGGCCGGTGAGCAGCAGGACGGCGATCAGCAGGAGGGCCACCCCCGCGCCGATCACGCCGCCCGAGCCCTGCTCGCCCTGGGTCACCAGCACCGCCACGCCCGCCGCGGCGAGCAGCAGGCACAGCCCGAGCACGGGCCAGCCCGAGACCTCGAGCGGCCGCCGCTCGCTCACGTGCGCCGCCGGCATCTCCACCGCGACCTCTTCCACCGTTCCCGCCTTGACCATGGTTTCCTCCGGGGGGTCTGTGCTTATGGCACAACCATAGCAAAGTGATATCACTTTGCAAGCCCGGAGCGATCGAAGGGGAATGACGAACGGTCGGCAGAGGCGGTGGAGGCCGACGATGTCCGCGTGATATTGCCAACGTCAACCCGGCTGCCGGAGACTGCGACGGACGATGTCGGTCATCTCGGACGGGAGCCCGCGCGTGAAGATCGTGGTCAACGGAGAGCCGATCGAGGTGGACGCCGGGGCCGACGAGGCGATGGTGGACGTCCTGCGCGACGGGCTCGGCCTCACCGGCGCCAAGGCGGCCTGCCGCACCGGGGTCTGCGGCGCGTGCACGATCATGGTGGACGGCGCCCCGCACGTGAGCTGCCTGCTGCCCGCCGCCGCCGTGGCCGAGCGCGAGGTCACCACCGTCGAGGGCCTGGACCACCCGGTCCAGCGGGCGTTCGCCGCGCACGACGGCCTGCAGTGCGGCTACTGCACTCCCGGCCTGGTGGTCCAGGCCGCCGCCTTCGTCGACGACTGGCGGGCCCGCAACGGCGACACCGCCCCGCCTCGCGCGCGCGTCGCCGCCGCCATGGCGGGGCACCTGTGCCGGTGCGGCGCCTACGAGGGCATCCACGCGGCGATCGCGGCGGCCTGCCGGGGTGAGCACGACGGCGCCGCCACCGCCCCGCCGGCCCGGGTGGAGGCGATGGACAAGGTCACCGGCCGGGCCCGGTACACCACCGACGTGCGGCCGCCCGGCCTGCTGGAAGGCGTGATCGTCCGCTCGGCCCGGGCGCACGCCCGCGTCACCTCGGTCGATTTGCCGGCCGCCCACGTGGTGGACCTGCTGCCCGCCGACCGCACCGTCCGCTACGCGGGGCAGCCGATCGCCGCGGTCGCCGCGGCCACCCGCGCCGAGGCGCTGGCGATCGCCGCACGCGCGGCCGTCGGCTACGACCCCCTCCCGGCCGCCCTGGACGACGATCCCGCCGCGCCGCCCGTCTACGAGGACCAGGCCGCGCGGAAGCGCGCCCCCAGCCACAGCGAGGGCATGTCCCCGCCCGCCGGCTGGCAGGGCAACGTGCGCGGCCCCGTCGGCCTGCTGAGCAGGCGGGGTCGCACCGCCGCCCGGCGCGTGGAGGCCGCGCGCGCCGCCGCCGACCCCCGGCTGGTCACCGGCGGGTTCACCACGGCCGTCCAGGCACACACCCCGCTGGAGCCGCACTCCTGCGTGGCCCGCTGGGACGACTCGGGCGACCTGCACCTGCACGTCTCCACCCAGGCCGTCGGCGTCGTCGCCGAACAGGCCGCCAAGCGGTGGGGGCTGCCCGCCGGCCGGGTCCACGTCGTCGCCGAGCACGTCGGCGGCGGGTTCGGCGCCAAGGTCGGCGTGACCGTCGAGACCGTCGCGGCCGCCGAGCTCGCGCGGGCCTGCGGCGCGCCGGTGCG